>JAYKHH010000554.1:0-7328 GCA_035285265.1 Leptolyngbyaceae cyanobacterium
CACAAAAATTCCTTCTGGATAACGCTTGGCCAGGGTTTCCATCCCCCAAGCAGCACGGGTCTTATCTTTTTGGGGTCGGGTTAAGGCTTCCATGCTGCAATAGACCGGATTGGCAAAGGTCGTCTGAATGGTTGGCATGATTCCCACCTGCACCATTGGCACATCGACCACAATGGTTGTGCGGGCAGCTAAGGCAGCGGCCCCTGCCTGCAAGGCTTGGTCGGAAAATCGAATTAGAGACTTGTATTCAAAATCAGCCGTTGCATAAATAACCCGACGAACAATTTCGTATTCTGCGGGTGAAAAGGTATGATTACCAACCTCCCGGTCAATAATCGCCAAACTTTGGGCATCGGTTACGTGCCATTCCATAGACTAGCGCTCAGCGTTCCGCTATCAGCTTAACAGGTTCAGGACTGGCACACTCGCAATAAAGGTCATAGAGCGAAAGACTACTACCCCGAGTCAGGGAATTAAAACTGGGATGCTCCTCTTCGACTTCACTCAGAACCTGTTTGAGCAGTCCTGATCTTCATTCCGATGGCCCCCTAGCTCCCTAAATCCCCCAATTCTGGGGGACTTGGAATCCGATCCCCCTCAGAATTGGGGGGCTAGGGGGCAGATGCAGGGGGTTAGAGACTTTGCAAACCGCTTCTCAGGGCGAGCCTAACACCTAAGATCTAAGACTTAGAATTCTTCCGCCTAGGTTTGCGGCGCTTTTGATTCTTGCGCCATCTTTCAGCACGAGTCATTTTGACTTCAGTTGGAGGATCGGTGGAAGACGGTTCAGCGTTTTGGTTAGGTGGACTGGGTTTCATCACAATTTCCTTAGCCTGCCACCAATGAACTATGAATCCACTGGCAATCCCTCCCACAATTGCGAGAAAGAGGCTAAAAAAAGCTGGATAACCTAGCAAGCTGAAGCCGATTAGAAAAAACAAGGCAACTTTTAGCCCGGTGGGAATTCCTTGGGAGAATCCCGAAATATTGTTCACAGGATCATCTCTGCTGCTTCAATCTTTTGGGTGGTATCCAATACCTTTACGTAGGGTAATTCATTTTCTGTAAAGGGTTCCATCTGCTGCTCAACCACTAGATCTGCTGTGGCATCGGCAATGTCGCCAGTGCGCTGGTGCAAGCGCTCTTTTAAAACTTCTAAAGGTGCTACACAGGAGAGGATCTTTAAGGGAATTTGATGTTGTTGAGTTTGGGCGATCGCCGCCCCTCTCAGCCCTTGACGGTCATACTTGGCATCCAGAATCACTGAGAATCCCTGGCTTGCCAGCATGATTCCTAATTCCAGAAGCCGACCGTAGGTTTTCTGGGTCATTTCTGGGGTGTAGAGATCTGCGCCACCTCGCTCATAGAGAGGTACTCCTCCCAAATGTTTGCGAACTGCATCCGAGCGAATATGAATTGCTTTTAATTGACGAGCAAGCTGACGAGCTGTGGTGCTTTTGCCAGAGCCAGACAGCCCAGACATTAAAATCACCTGTCCTTGGCGAGGTTTGGTGTATTCCCATGCTAAGTGATAGTAATGGGCCGCTATTTTGCTGGCTGCGAGTTTCTCAGTTTCCGGTATGGCGGGATCATCTAACAAAAACGAAGTCACCTTAGCTCGGACATAGGCTTGACGACTTAAGTAGACTGGCAATACCTGGAGTCCTTCCCAGTCTCCGGTTTCCTCTACATAGGTATTCAAAAACGCATTGCCTAGATCGGGGCGATCGCGGGCTTCTAAGTCCATGACCGCAAAGGCGACATCGGACATCACATCAATGAAGCGAAAGGGTTCATTGAATTCAATACAATCGAACAGCAGCACTTGGTTTTTCCAGAGACAGAGATTTCTCAAGTGCAAATCCCCATGGCACTCACGAATTCGGTTGTTCTGAATGCGGCTATCGAATAATGCCTGCTGCTCAGCAAAGAAAGTATCGGTATAGTGCCGAGTCTCGTCATACTGGGTTTGAGTCTGGGGGCCACCAATATACTTTTCCGTTTGCTGGTAGTTATCATCAATCGCCCCACGAACTTGAGCTACTTCCCCAAAGGTGCGAATGTAATCGTTCGTATCCGCTTTACTGTGGAACTGTGCCACCGTCCGCCCCAAATCCTCCATCAGGGCTTCTGTTAATTCTCCCCGCTCAAATACAGCCAGCAAGAGGTTGTCCTGGGGAAACTGCTGCATTTTGAGCGCATATTCCACAGGTACCCCTGACCCACCCAGATGAAACTGATCTGTCTCTTGGGTAATGGGCACCACTTCTAAATACAGTTCAGCAGCACCTCGTTGATTGAGGCGTAATTCCTCATGACAAAAATGCTGACGCTTTTCTAGGGTACTAAAGTCCAAAAAGCCAAAGTTAACAGGCTTTTTCAACTTGTAAGCATAGGGGCCGGTCAGCAACACATAGGAAACATGGGTTTGAATCAGTTGGATGGGCTCGGTTACCTCATGGGGGTAGAAACCGGGCTGTAACATCTGTTGAATTAAGGGGGGAAGAGTAGTGTCCGCCATGCAGTCCTCATGATTTGATGCGATTCCTGCAAATTTTAACCTTGTCTCAAGGGTTTCAGTCATGTCCAGGCAAGATCAGTAATTCGCGAAGTGTTTGGCAACGGGTGACCCAGAAGAATTTCTACGGGAGTCTTCTTCTAGAAAACAGACAAGATGCCTATTGGGCTGATGATGGATTTGAGGATCAAGTCAAATCTAAAATCTCAGATGAGGTTGTTCTAGAACGCCCAGTTTTTGTTATGATTACAAATCTTGCCCGAAAATGACTAAGGGCTGGTTTGTCTGTGCGATCGCCTTGCGATTTCGGTTACACTGATTAATTGGGTCATTTGTCAGAGATAACTGGGGAACTAAAAATTGTGGCCAAAGAAGATAAAGCAGAGGCACAAGAACAAAAGGCCGGATTTAATGCCGTCGGCTTTCTGAAGGAAACTAAGGAAGAGCTAGACAAGGTGGTTTGGCCCAGTCGGCAGCAACTCATCAGTGAATCAGTCTCGGTTGTTTTAATGGTGACGCTTTCTGCAACGCTGATTTATTTAGTAGACAAGTTATTTAGTTGGGCTTCTAGCCGGGTGTTTGGATGACTTTTGCATCAGATGAATCACAGGAATCAAGCTACCTAGCAGAGACGGCGACAGAAGACGATCTGTCGGCGGGTACACGGTGGTATGCGGTTCAGGTTGCTTCTGGCTGTGAAAAGCGCGTCAAAGCAAACCTGGAGCAGCGTGTCCAAACCATGGATGTTGCTAATAAGATTGTCCAGGTAGAAATTCCGCAAACCCCTGCGGTCAAAATCCGTAAAGATGGCAGTCGCCTTAGCTCAGAAGAAAAAGTTTTTCCTGGGTATGTTCTCGTCCGGATGTTGATGGATGATGAAACATGGACGGTTGTCAAAAATACCCCCAACGTGATCAACTTTGTGGGTGCAGAACAAAAACGTCGCTACGGGCGCGGACGCGGGCATGTCACCCCGATGCCGTTAAACCCTGGGGAAGTAGAACGTATCTTTAGAAAGACCCAAGATCAGCAACCAGTCGTCAAAATCGACATGGCACCGGGTGATAAGATCCTGGTTCTCTCAGGGCCCTTTAAGGACTTTGAGGGTGAGGTAATTGAGGTCAGTCCTGAACGGAGCAAGCTCAAAGCCCTGCTCTCAATTTTTGGGCGAGATACGCCTGTGGAGTTGGAGTTTAATCAGGTTCAGAAACAGAGCTAGTAACAGATAGCAAGCAAATTAAAATGGCAAAGAAAGTCGTTGCGGTCATTAAGTTGGCCATTACCGCAGGTAAAGCAAACCCTGCTCCTCCCATCGGTCCTGCGCTGGGTCAGCATGGGGTCAATATCATGATGTTCTGTAAGGAATACAATGCCAGAACTGCTGACCAAGCAGGTTTGGTGGTTCCTGTGGAGATCTCCGTCTATGAAGATCGGAGTTTTACATTTATTCTCAAAACTCCTCCCGCTTCGGTGTTGATCCGTAAAGCCCTGGGAATTGCCAGTGGTTCCGGTGAGCCTAACAAGAAAAAGGTAGGAACTTTGACCCAGGCACAGTTAAAAGACATTGCTCAAACTAAGATGCCTGACCTCAATGCCAATGATATTGAGGCAGCCATGAAAATTGTCGCCGGTACAGCTCGAAACATGGGCGTAACCATCGCCGATTAATTGTCTTCCAATTTTTCATCTGCAAACTTTCATCTGCAAACCTTAACGGGGGAGAGATTGAATCTCGCTAGACACCCCAGGAGTAACTATGGTCAAAAAAGTATCACGTCGATTGCAGGAACTGCAAAAAAAGGTAGAGGATCGGGCCTACCAACCCCTAGAAGCCTTGGCGCTCTTAAAAGAAACGGCAACCGCTAAGTTCCCAGAATCCGCCGAAGTCCATGTCCGTTTGGGTATTGATCCCAAGTACACAGACCAGCAATTGCGAACCACCGTGGCATTGCCCAAGGGCACAGGACAGGTGATTCGAGTCGCTGTGATCGCCAGAGGGGAAAAGGTGAATGAAGCTGCCACCAATGGCGCGGATATTGCTGGATCAGAAGAATTGATTGATGAAATTCAGAAAGGTATGATGGATTTTGATGTCCTGATTGCCACTCCCGATATGATGCCCCAAGTGGCTAAGTTGGGGAGATTGCTAGGTCCACGGGGTTTGATGCCCTCGCCAAAGGGGGGAACGGTTACGTTTGACCTGGGAGCTGCGATCGCTGAATTTAAAGCAGGGAAACTGGAATTCCGGGCAGACCGGACTGGGATTGTGCATATCCTGTTCGGCAAGGCTTCCTTTAGTGTTGAAGATTTACTGATCAACCTCAAAGCCCTGCAAGAAACCATCGACCGGAACCGCCCATCGGGTGCTAAAGGTCGTTACTGGCGCAGTATCTTTGTTTCGGCAACGATGGGGCCTTCCATTGAAGTCGATATCAACGCTCTGCGTGACTTTAAGTTAAGTGAAGTGGCTTAGAGGCTACCCAACATAGGAGCTACACAACAGCGTTTTATAGTTTTGCCCTAACTAAATAACAAAACCAGAGACAGCAGGAGCTAATGGCTTAAATCCCTGCCGAGGTTGCCGCCCCTATTCCCTAATTTACTTGTGTGCTGCTATCAGAACCCAAGTCAAAGTAGGTGGATGCGTCACCCCGGCTGAAAGTCCGGGGTTTTTTATCTGGTTTTCAGACCTTGTACCTGATGAAAGTTTGAGTCCTCCGGGCTCGAATCATCATCAAGGAACCGGACTGGTACAAGGGGGAGTGGGCACCAGATTTCGCATTCTATATCTAGTTAAGGAGGTGATACGAGTATGGGAAAAACGCTAGCGGATAAGAAGGCACTGGTGGCAGAACTCAAAGAAGATTTGAGTCAAGCCCAACTAACCCTAGTCATTGACTACACCGGGTTAACCGTTGCCGAAATTACCGATCTGCGGCGGCGATTGCGTCCCAGTGGCACCGTTTGCACCGTTGCCAAAAACACATTGATGCGAATCGCTGTGGATGGGGATGCCAAGTGGCAGCCGATGACTGAGTTTTTATCTCAGTCCTCTGCGGTGTTGTTTGTCAAAGATGACATCGGGGGAGCCATTAAGGCGTACCAAGATTTCCAAAAGGCTTCCAAGAAGACAGAACTTCGCGGCGGTGTGATGGAAGGACGGGCGCTGACAGTAGAAAATGTCAAGGCGATCGGAGATTTACCTTCCAAGGAACAACTGATGGGTCAAGTTGCTGGAGCAATCAATGCTTTGACGACCAAGATCGCAGTTGGCATCAAAGAAGTTCCAAACTCTTTGGCTCGTGCAGTCAAAGCAGTATCCGAGAAAGAAGCTGCTTAAGCCTTTTAGTTGTTTGACTGCTTGAGCAATCCAAAATCCAAAATCTTAATTATTCAGGAGTAAATCCATGTCTGCTGTTGCTGAAATTGTAGAAAAGCTAAAATCCCTAACTCTGCTGGAAGCGGCTGAGTTGGTCAAGTCAATCGAAGAAACCTTTGGTGTAAGTGCCGCTGCTCCTGTGGGTGGCATGATGATGGCAGTGGCTCCCGGTGCCGCTGCTCCTGCTGAAGAGGTAGAAGAGCAAACCGAATTTACGGTCATGCTAGAAGAAGTTCCTGCAGATAAGAAGATTGCCATCCTCAAGGTTGTTCGGGGTCTGACCGGTCTAGGTCTGAAGGAAGCCAAGGATTTGGTGGAAGCAGCTCCTAAGGCTGTTAAGGAAGGGATTTCCAAGGCTGATGCTGAAGCTGCTAAGAAGGAAATCGAAGAAGCTGGCGGTAAGGTTGCAATCAAGTAGGCTAGATGAATGAATTGGCTCATCTAGATCCGGTGGGCTAATGGTTTGTTTAACCTGTCTTGATGCAATGAAGAGGGTGGTTGAGTTGTAAAGGGCGATTGCCTTGAATAACTCAACCATTTTTTATGGCTGTGCCAATTGATTGGCAGGTATGGGCAATAGTGGATGTAAATAGTTGGAGAATGAGATCGCCATCCCCCAGCTTCATCCCATCCGGCCAATTTGTTTGAAGAATCGTTGCACCAGACAGTGAAACCCTGGCAGTAAGGGCGAGGTAATCTCATCGGGGGCATAGTAGGTGGCGACCCGTTTTAGAACGGCATTTGCTCGACGATAGACTTCGATTTCTTGAAGTTCTCGATTCACAATCCAATACTCCTCAACTCCCTGGGAAGAGTAGAGTTTTAGCTTCGCGTTTTTATCGCGTCGCTCATTAGTTGTACCAGGAGACAAGACTTCTATGATTAGTTCGGGCGCGCCGGTGAAGTGTCCCGCTTCATCCCTAAATCGCTCCATCCGCCCAACACTGATCCAAATGACATCCGGAATCACATTATCTGCATCAGTGAAAATTAAGCCAGGAGTTGGAAAAGCTTCGCCTAGCTGAGTTTCATCAGATCAATTTTGCAATTCGGTACAGATATTGCGGAGAACCGATTGGTGTCTGAAGTGGGGCGATCGCGTTACAAACAGTTCTCCATCAATAATTTCATAGCGCTTCCACTCATCCTTAGAGAGGAGGTCTACATCAGCGATCGTCCAGCGCACTTTTTCAGTTAGGGCTTGGCTCATAACGGGTCTCTGCAACCTTGATAGGTTCCATTATTGCTTGATTTTGGGGAGTGGGAGTAGGGCCAAGGGTTTTATAAGTCATAAAGCGGCAGGGGGTTAATACCACAAAAAAAGTCAGGTGTCTAGCTCTAATCGCTTCTGACACCTGACCTCTAACACCTGCCACTGCTCGGCTGCGCTTACCGTGAGCCGTTCGACTCCGCTCACGGTGAACGGCTCAC
>JAYKHH010000555.1:0-3506 GCA_035285265.1 Leptolyngbyaceae cyanobacterium
AGCGTGCTAGGGGCGATCGCTACTGCTTCTGCTGACCAATTACCTGTTCTAAATAAGGATCTAAAGCGATAGGCCGACTCATTTTTTGGAGAACTGCCTGTATCTCAGCCAGGAAATCGTATCCAAACCGTTCTTGGGAAGACACAATGCGCTTTAAGGCATTCACCACGATCTGCTCGCAGGCTTCAGCGCTTAGTCCTGTTTCTTGGCGATGACCCACCATCAATTGTTGGAGAAAATAGGCACAACTTCCCGACATCAGCCCCATCAGTATGGCTGTTTCCTGGTGCAGTTCTTCAACTTCCTTATACAGATCGTCAATCTCTGCGTTTAAGGATTGAAGGGTATCTCCATCGCTATTGAATCCAAGTGGGTTTCGAGACATGCCACAATTTGCCCTACAGTCATACCTATTCTCCAGATTAGTACGTTGTGGTACGACAATTGCAAAAAGGGGATGTTTGAAGCGGGGGCGCTACATGACAACCTGGACTGTAACCCTTGCTAGGACGATAGCAAAGGCTAGTTCTTTTGCGCTGATCACCAGCATCACTTTGATCGCAGGGGGATTTCAACCCCTTCATAAGAGAATTGGTGTAATCCCAGCGTCTTCTTCAAATCCCCTGGCAAGGGTTATAGTGTCGATAAGGCTGCGTCGGTTTGGCTGGCGGTGGCTGCACCTGAATAAACTAAACCTCGCTGCATATCCAGGGTAAGAATGGCTCCGTCCCGAATCACCGCAGTGGCATTTTTGACTCCTACAATGACAGGAATGCCAAGCCGCAGACCAATGATCGCAGCATGACTCGTGAGGCTATCATCTTCGATGACGACCCCAGCCGCCTTGCGAATCATCTCGACAAAATCAGCACTGGTTTGGGAAGCAACCAAAATTTCACCTTGTTTGAAATTACTGATTTCCAAACTGGTGTGAGCCACTCTAGCGCGGCCACTCACGGTACCCTGACCGAGGCCAATTCCTTTACCTAGAACGGCAGTGACCACCTCAACTTTTACCATGTCAGTGGAACCCGACACCCCTTGAAGTGTCCCTGCTGTCATCACGACTAAATCACCTTCCGCCACCAAATCTTTTTCTTGGGCTACATTGAGAGCCGCCTGAAAGGTTTGCCCCGTGGAAGGTAAGTCTAAGACCAAGAGAGGTTTTACTCCCCAGACCATTTGAAGTTGCCGTGCCACATCCACATGGGGGGTAATCGCCAAAATCGGGGTTTGGGGACGGAATTTAGAGACATTCCGAGCCGTCGCCCCTGGTTTGGTTAAGGTCATAATTGCAGCAGCATTGAGTTGCTCAGCAATCCGACCTACAGCCTGACTAATGGCATTGGGAATGGAGCAACGAGTTCCAGGCCCCATGGGGCGATTAACTGGGTCTTGCTCAATTCGGACGGCAATCCGAGCCATCGTTGCCACGGCTTCAACTGCAAACTTTCCAACTGCCGTTTCATTCGAGAGCATAATGGCATCGGTGCCATCCAGAATGGCATTGGCAACGTCAGAAATTTCTGCCCGAGTGGGACGGGGATTGAGCACCATACTATCCAACATTTGCGTGGCGGTAATCACCGGGATTCCCAGTCGATTGGCCGTTGCAATCAAGCGCTTTTGTAAGAGGGGAACTTCCTCTGCAGGTAGCTCCACCCCTAAATCGCCCCGCGCTACCATGACCCCATCACAGATCGAGAGAATCGCCTCCATCTGCTCGATCGCTTCGTGCTTTTCAATCTTGGCAATGACGGGAACTTGTTTACCGGCGCTAGAAATCAGTTCTTTGATTTCCAGAATGTCTTGAGGGTTACGGACAAAGCTCAAAGCAACCCAGTCTACCCCCTGATCTAACCCAAACATCAAGTCTTTACGGTCTTTATCCGTCAGGGCCTTAATTGATAGGTAAACTCCCGGAAAGTTGACGCCCTTGTTATTAGAGAGGGGGCCACCCACCACAACTCGACAGTGCAGATCTCGCTGCTGACGGTCGATTTTCTCAACCTGCATTTCCACTTTGCCATCATCTAGCAAAATCGTGGCTCCTTCTGGAACCTCATCTGCTAAGGGCTCATAGGTGACAGAGCTAATTTCCTGGGTTCCTGTAAGCTGACGGCTAGTCAAAATGAAGCGATCGCCCTTCGCTAAGGTAATCGACCCCGTTTCAAACCGTCCTAGGCGAATCTTTGGGCCTTGCAGGTCTAGC
Organism: Leptolyngbyaceae cyanobacterium; assembly: GCA_035285265.1. GTDB lineage: Bacteria > Cyanobacteriota > Cyanobacteriia > JARCMD01 > JARCMD01 > JAYKHH01. Next base: position 2,213 of record JAYKHH010000555.1, read on the forward strand.
AAAATTCCCACAGGCTGGTTTAACTCAAAGGAAACTTGGCGAATCAGGCGGACACTACGCTGGTGATCCTCGTGGGTGCCATGGGAAAAATTGAGCCGCAAGGTGGTTGCACCTGCTTCAATAATCCCCTTCAGGGCTTCTGGACTACTGGTGGCTGGACCAATCGTCGCTACAATCTTTGTCCGTCGTATCGAGTTTTGCAGTTGCATGGGTGAATATGCAATGGGCAAAAGGGATACTACCACGTTTAGGAGTCTCACAAAAACAAGTCTGGCAAACTTTCCTCTAAATAGGGCACTTGCACTCGTTTTTTGAAGGTCGGGTTCTACTCCGTTTGGACGTGACCCACATCCATAAAGTAGGTGTCAGGTGTCAGGTTCCAGGTGTCAGGGATCTAGACCGATCCTGTAGGAGCAATCCCCCGTGGTTGTCCCCAGATTATTGGGTAACCACGGGGCGATTGTCCCTTGCAGCAGAGACAAACTGTTGACGAACGAAGAGAGATTAACGAAATTTATTGGGGTTGAGACGCGGATTAGATCTAACGGCATTGCTGTTGCGCAGTTTGCTCCCCGTCCCACCATCTGCCCGATCCAGGAAGGGGCGGAGGTTGATGTTGCCAGAACGACGAGGGGCAAGGGGATTAGAGCCTGTACCTAGGATTGAATTGCCCAAGTTGGCTAGATTTCCCAAAATGGGATCATTGCTACCAGATCCCACAAAGGTGTTAACTCCCTGGGTTTGTTGTCCGCTGTCGGCAATGGTGAGGTTTTCAAAGACGCGATCGCGGGTCAAAACTGGATCTTGTCCAGGAGGAACCGTCAGGACAATCCGGCACCCTGGCACCCTCTCCGTCGTGACACAGATAACGTTATAGCCATTCTCTACCCCTGTCTGCATTTCCACCAAACCATCGGGACGATAAGACTCTAACCGTCGGCTAATTTCACTACATCGCCGATCGGCAGACCATCCGCCCCCCAAGGTACTCGGCGTTGCCCAAGCATACGCCTGATTAGGCTGGCTTTCTGGGTTATACATCACCGTATACTGACCGTTGTTGAGCTGACAGGTAAAACGTCGCTGGCCGGAAATGGTGGTGGTAGGAGAGGTAGATGGCCCCGTCGTTGTAGAAGGGGAGGGCAGGGGTACTGGGGTTGTAGTCGTCGTCGTAGTTGTGGTTGTAGAAGCAGTCCCTGAAGGTGAAGTTGGGCTATCGTGGTTGGCAAAGGCGGTAGAACTTCCTAGCAAAACGGCTAAACTAAGCCCTAAGCTGGTTCCCTTAAGCAGGAAA
>JAYKHH010000556.1:0-3994 GCA_035285265.1 Leptolyngbyaceae cyanobacterium
GTAATAGGGACTCGGAGGCTGTTGGAACCAAAATCCAAAGTTGGGGCAGATCGGCTTCGAGGAGGGGATCTTCGTCTCGTCGGGATTGCCGCTGATAGTCTGCTTGCACCCAGAGCAGTTTGAGTAAGCAACTCCGGATCTCCGGTAACTTCGGTGGATTTCGATAGGGTTCTAGGAGGCAGGGGGTGGTGGTCATTTGCCCTAGCAATCCCCAGTCATCTCGCCTAGCCTGGGATGGAGACGCAGGGGCAAACCACACATCGACAAAACGAGACTCCCCTGGCACTTCTCGATTGATCTCCACCCTGCCCCAAGGACTGAGCAGCTCTTCAAAGTACTGCTTGGCAAAACTATCAAAGGGTGTGCGTGTCATGGGCATGATGGGGATAATACTGTTGTATTATAGGGCGATTTTGAAGAGATTGAGGGAGAGTATGGCAATCCTAAATTGGAGGTAGACTGAGCATCGAGGCGTGACTTATTTTTTTCACCTTGCAACCCGTTGACTTTACGACACTGACTGCAGTTTGTGATGAGTTGCGATCGCACTGGCTCCCTGCTCGTTTGGAACAGGTTTATCAGCGCGATCGCTACACCCTGTCGATTGCCCTGCGGACGTTAACCCAACGAGGATGGCTGACGATTTGCTGGCATCCCCAAGCGGCCCATCTAGGGATGGCTGACCCGCCGCCTCGTGTCCCTGACACCTTTACCTTTAGCCAACAACTCCAGCATCAATTACATGGATTGGCTTTGATTGCGATCGCCCCCGTTGCTGCTTGGGAGCGAGTTTTAGACCTTCAATTTGCCCGTCGTCCGGGGGAAGATCCCCTCTGGCATCTGTATGTGGAAATTATGGGCAAGTACAGTAACGTGATTCTGGCAAACGCGGATCACCAGATTGTAACGGCTGCCCATCAAGTCAGTGCTCAGCAATCCAGGGTGCGCCCGATCCAAACGGGAGACAGGTATGAACTTCCCCCAGCTTTGACCGACTCCATGCCTAGCTTGAGTGAAGCTCAAGCCTCCTGGCAAGAGCGGGTTAGTTTAGTGCCCACTTCCCTGCGGCAAAGTCTGCTGAAAAATTACCGGGGGTTAAGTTCGGCGTTGGTGATCTCTATGGTTCAGGCATCTGGCCTCAGCCCCGATCAATCTACGGAAAGCCTTAGTGATGCCGAGTGGCAACGACTCTTCACCTGCTGGCAAACGTGGCTCCAAGCCTTGGAAAGTAATCAATTCCATCCCGGTTTTACAGAGCAGGGCTATACCGTCCTCGGTTGGGGGGTAACTCAGCCTACTGCATCGGTGCAGGAGTTGCTCCATCGCTATTATCGGGATCACCTGAATCGGCAACTGTTTATTCAGCTTCACCATCAGATTCGGCAAAAACTGGGGGGGATCATTGCTAAGTTACAGATCAAAGCTAATACCTTCACCACCCGCTTAGCCCAATCGGATCAAGCCGATCAGTATCGGGAACAGGCAGATTTGTTAATGGCCTATCTTCACGAATGGCAACCGGGTATGAAGGCGATCGCCCTCCCTGACTTTGAGACTGGGGAACTGATCCCAATCCCCTTAGAACCTGAAAAAAATGCAGTGCAGAATGCCCAATTGCTCTACAAGCGTCAACAAAAACTCAAACGGGCCCGGAACGCAGTGGAACCTCTATTAACGGAGGTGCAGCAGGAAATTAGCTATCTGGAACAGGTGGAAGCCACGTTAGCGCAACTTGACCAGTACCAAACGACCGAGGATTTAGCAGCATTAGAAGAAATCCGCACGGAACTGATCCAGCAGCACTATCTCGAAGACCCCACCTATCGCCCTCAATCGAACCCTGCTTCCCAGACAGACTTTCATCATTACCAGACTCCCAGCGGGTTTGAGTTACTGATTGGTCGCAACAACCGCCAAAATGATCAGTTAACCTTCCGCGTGGCGGGGGACTACGATCTGTGGTTCCATACCCAAGAAATTCCCGGTAGTCATGTGTTGCTGCGCCTTGTGCCCGGTTCGGTGCCGGATACGGCGGATCTGCAGTTTGCCGCAGATTTTGCGGCCTACTATAGCCGTGCCCGTCAGGGAGAGCAAGCCCCCGTTATTTATACCCAACCGAAGCATGTTTATAAGCCCAAGGGGGCTAAACCTGGGATGGTGATCTACAAGCAGGAACAGGTGATATGGGGACACCCTCAACAAGCCAGTCGTCAATTAGAGCAGCCCGCTTTGGTTTCCCAAAATTTGGTTTAAGGCGACCTGGACGCGATCGTATTCTGCCCTCAGTTGCTCTACCTTCTCTCCAGCATCCAGTACCGACGGATGGTATTTTCCTGTCTCCAAGTCAGCACAGTATTGCGCTAGGGCGATCGCCCCAAAGGTAGCACTGGCAGATTTGAGTTTGTGGGCTGTGGAGGACAGGAGCTTAGCATCCTCCTTAGCAACAGCTTGCTGCAGGATATCGATCATCGGCGGGGCCGTTTCTAGAAAACAGGTGATGATTTCCCGCAGATCTGCCTCATTATCCCCTGCGATTTCACGAAGATTGGCGAAGGTTTGCGGATTTAATGCAGGAGCAGGAGCTAGGGCGCTAGGGGGCGAATCCGAGGCTACAGCCTGAACCGTTTCTACCGATGACTGCGCCTGACAAGCCTGGTAGCGATAGAAAATCTGAAGCAATTCCTCCATACGAACGGGTTTACTGATGTAATCGTTCATGCCTGCGTCTAAACAAATTTCGCGATCGCCCTGCATCGCATTGGCTGTCATGGCCACAATCCAAGGACGGGAAGCAGTGTCCCACTGTTGGCAAATTTTCTGAGTCGCTTCTAATCCATCCATCTCAGGCATTTGCACATCCATCAAGATCAGGTTATAGGGTTGACGATGCAAAGCCTCCAGAACTTCTAAGCCATTAGCTGCAACATCGGCACGATACCCCAGTCGTTGTAGCATCAGCAAGGCTAACTTTTGGTTCACCGCATTATCTTCAGCTAACAGAATCTTTAAAGGCAAGGGTTCCGGCACTAGAAACTCTGAGGGTTGCCTGAAACTGGATCGGGGTTGAACTCTAATTGGGCAGCTATTCAGCAAACTGATTAAGGTGTTCATCAGTTGAGATTGCTTGATGGGTTTAAGCAGGTAAGCTGAAGCCTTGACTGGGTCTAGGGCATCACTATCCTGTTTGCCCAGAGACGTTAACATCACGATGGGCAAATTCCGACCTTTTGGGTGTTGGCGAACTGCTGTAGCCAAGCTGGCTCCGTCCATTTCAGGCATCAGCATATCGATGATTAACAGGTCAAAATTGGTTGAATCGGTCAGCAATTCCAGGGCTGCTGCGCCAGACTGAACCGCTTCAGGCAGCATTCCCCAAGCTTGAGTTTGCAACGTTAGAATTCGGCAATTCGTCACATTGTCATCCACAATCAGCAAGCGTTTGCCAGCCAGGTCGATTAGAGGTGTGAGCAGGTTAGGGGCGGGCGTATCGGTTGTGGCATAGGTGAGAAGGGTGAAAAAGAAGGTCGAACCTTGCCCTGTTTGGCTCTCTACCCAGATGGAGCCATGCATCATTTCACAGAGGCGTTTGCTAATCACCAATCCTAGCCCCGTGCCACCATATTTGCGAGTTGTGCTGGAGTCTACCTGACTAAAGGGCTGGAACAACCGTTCTAAGCGATCGCGGGGAATGCCAAGCCCCGTGTCTTGAACGGCAAAACGCAGTCGGAATTGGCGACCCTCGCTGGCTGCATTCACCTGGAAGGCTTTCACGGGCGATGGTTCGTGGTTAATCCCCTCACCTTCAATTCCCTCACCTTCAATTCCCTCACCTTCAATCTGCTCTACGGTGACTGAGACGCTCACTTCTCCCTGACTTGTAAACTTGACGGCATTGCTCAGCAAATTAATCAGAATCTGCCGGAGGCGTGTCACATCCCCCACAATCACCTCCGGCACTTGGGGATCAATCCAGCACAGTAGTTCGAGTTCCTTA
>JAYKHH010000557.1:0-4630 GCA_035285265.1 Leptolyngbyaceae cyanobacterium
CCAAAAATGCTTTACCAAAACCTCCCTGTCCTAGCGTTCTCAAAGCTCGGTAACGCTCATTTAGCAGTAATTTAGAGCCGCAGGCGCTACAAAACTCCTGATCTGGATTTTCGGGTTTCTGGCACAGCGAGTTGAGGCAGTAAAACATATCCGGCAACCTTGATGGGATGTTGTCACTATTTTGCTACAACTACTTACAAGATTGGCGCTCAGATCTGCTTCCCGTAGGTTAGTTGGCAGTAGGAAACTCAACATCCGCAACGGTGATGAAATCGCTCACCCATCCTACAACTTGACCAGCGGAAACCCATGTATTCTTCCTAGAGTGGAGATCGCAGTTGAGGCCATAGCTTCTATCAGATTTAGGGTGTAGGCTGAGAACTAGGCAAACTCGCGAGTCGATTGGCTTTCTGCAAACCCAACAGCCGCAGAGGTGCAGCGATCGCTAGCCCATCCTACCTTTCGCCCATTTCCTGCCCCCTCTAACCACCCTCCTATGCTCCATCCGATTCTGCACCAAAGCTTTGCGGTGATTGATCAGGAAATTGGTACCCATCCCTTTAATCCCGCCGAATATGCCATTGTCAGGCGGGTGATTCATAGTACCGCCGATTTTGAGTTCAAAAACCTGGTGCGCTTTAGTCCAGGGGCGATCGCGGCAGGGATACTAGCACTTCAGCACCGTCATGTTCCGATCATTACGGATGTGAGCATGGTTCAGCAAGGCATCAAAAATTTGGTAGCTCAAACCTTTGGAACCCGCATCATTAGTGCGGTGGAGCAAGTTGAAGTGCCGTTGCCCGGTAAAACTCGAACTGAAACAGGGCTACTGCAGTGTATTCAGGAATTTCCCAATGCTATTGTGGTGATTGGCAATGCGCCAACCGCCCTGTTGGCCCTGTGTCAGCACCTTCAAACGGCAACGGTACAGCCCGCTCTGGTGATTGGCGCACCCGTTGGGTTTATTGCGGTTGTGGAGTCGAAGGCTGCCCTAGCTCCCCTAGCGGTGCCTCAAATCCGGGTAGAGGGCCGCAAGGGAGGATCTACCGTAGCGGCGGCGATCGTCAATGCCTTAATTACCCTCGCTTGGGAACAAGAGTCCTTCCAGAACAACTTAAGTTCTCTATAAAGCAAATACCAAAAATTAATTTATAAATAGCAAAGGTTGATTCTTTGCAAAAGTCGATTAATAATTGATGACCCCTAAAGGACAGAGGTGGCTGTGGAAATTGTTCTAGAAAATCTGTGGATGCAGGTGTTGGAGCGTTTACAGGTACAACTCAGCAGACCTACCTATGAAACCTGGATCAAAACGGCAACGGCAGAACAGTTAGACGATAACTGTTTGGTGATTCGTACTCCCAATCCCTTTGCTAAGAATTGGCTCCAGAAATATTATGTCAAGGCGATCGCAGATGTAGTCCATGATATTTTGGGCCATCCGATTGAAATCCAGATTACTGTAGCCCAGGAAGATGAGACGGCGGTTCCAGGAGATCCAGGAGCCTTATGGCCAATGCCCTCCAATCCTGATCCTGAACCCTCTGCTACGGCTACGGCTCAACGTGCTCGATCGACCGAGTTAAATTCTAAATATGTCTTTTCACGGTTCGTGGTGGGTTCCTATAACCGCATGGCCCATGCGGCCTCCTTGGCAGTGGCAGAATCTCCAGGGCGGGAGTTTAACCCACTGTTTCTCTGCGGTGGTGTTGGTTTAGGGAAAACCCATCTGATGCAAGCGATCGGCCACTACCGTTTAGAAATGCACGCCGATGCCAAAATCTCCTACGTTTCTACGGAACAGTTTACCAATGACCTGATTGCGGCCATTCGTAAAGATAGTATGCAAGCCTTTCGTGAGCACTATCGAGCCGTGGATGTGTTGCTTGTGGATGACATTCAATTTATTGAAGGCAAGGAATACACCCAGGAAGAATTTTTCCATACCTTTAATACGCTGCATGAGGCGGGCAAGCAGGTGGTATTGGCATCGGATCGCCCCCCTAGCCAAATTCCTCGGTTGCAGGAGCGTCTCTGTTCTCGCTTTTCCATGGGCTTGATTGCCGATATCCAAGCTCCCGATCTGGAAACCCGGATGGCGATTCTGCAAAAGAAGGCAGAATACGAGAATATGCGTCTACCCCGGGATGTGATTGAGTACATTGCCTGTAGCTATACATCCAACATTCGAGAACTAGAGGGTGCCTTGATTCGGGCAGTTGCCTATATTTCGATTTCGGGTTTACCCATGACCGTCGAAAATATTGCCCCCGTTCTGAATCCTCCCAGCGAGAAGATTGACGCTTCTCCAGATACAGTGATGAAAGCCGTGGCTGAGGTCTTTGATATCTCCATTGAAGATTTGAAAAGCAGTTCCCGTCGTCAAGAAATTAGTCGAGCTCGTCAGGTGGGAATGTACCTAATGCGCCAACATACCGATCTGAGTTTGCCTAAAATTGGGGAGGAATTTGGTGGCAAAGACCATACAACCGTAATGTACAGTTGTGAAAAAATCAGTCAATTGCGGGATACGGATCCGGCAATTGCCCAAACCCTACGTCAACTCGGCGATCGCATCAATCTTGCCAGTCAATCTCAGAATTAGCCTTGATTCTTAAGGAGTATTGCTATGCGACAGATTAACTTTGTCATTATCTTCATATTTTGTCTGGCTCTCGTTTTGTTTAGTCTAGAAAACACGGAACCTGCCAGTATTAACATTGTCAAGGATCTGCAAGTTCAAGCTCCTTTGTCTGTTGAGTTACTGCTAGCGATGGGGCTGGGAGCGGTGTTAGCTTGGCTGTTTAGTGTGTGGACTCGGTTGCAGCGATTAATCAACTCCCGTCAAGAAATTCAAAAAATTCGCCAGAGAGATAATCGTATTCAAGAATTAGAACAAAATGTTCAGCGGTACCAAGCCGAGATATCCGAGCAACGGAGTTTACCCCCAGCGGCTGAATCGGCTGTAGAATCCCTGGAAACCTCTGAAGCTTAATCTATGACGCAAGTTCCGGCACCGCAGGCATGGGATGAGTCTTCGGGTCGCCAAAAGCCTTTGGTGCAGCCAAAGGAGGCCGCCCCGTTACCAACCTCTCCATCTCCTATGGAGCGGGGAATTGCTTTGCTAACCGAACTGGCTGAGCGTGGGGAAATCGATCCTTGGGATGTGCAAGTCATTGAAGTGATTGACCGCTTTCTTCGGGAACTAGCCCCTGCCTCCCGTAAAGGTACTGGCCCCTCTGCCTACGAAGCGGATTTATCTCAGTCGGGACAAGCTTTTTTGTATGCCTCGATGCTGGTTTTACTCAAGGCAGATAGCTTGGCAAGGGCTGAAGTAACCGAGGTGGAGCTAGAAGAAGAGGATTTTTTTGATCCAGAAGGGCTACCGGGTTCTCGCCTCCCTTTACATTTAGAACGTCAACTGCGTCGTCGGGCGATCGCGCAGCCTCCCCAGCAACGTCGTGTCACCTTACAGGAGTTGATTAACCAACTCAAGTTGATGTCAGCGGCCATGGAGGAGACGGCTCCCCGTCCTCGCGCCCGTCGCCCTCGTCCCCAGTCTCACAGTCAAGCGGTTCGTACGATCGCTCAACTCGCTCACCAAGAAAATCTGACGGAAACGGCGATCGCCCTCGATCAGTTTTTAGCCAACCGTTGGCTCACCCTAGCGCCGGAGGGGAATTGGCTCGATTTCAACCACCTATTAGATTGCTGGTGCGGTTCCCCAGAACATCAAACGGTGCAACTGGATCACGAAACGCAGGTCAGTTTATCTCCGGGCAATCATAGTAATGGCGATCGGGTGGCCCTCTTCTGGGCCTTACTCCTGCTTGCTTCTCAATCTAAGGTGGAGTTAGCCCAATCTGAGTTCTACCAAGACCTCAAGTTACGGAGTCTCTCCGTCCAAGCAGAGCAAGTTTTGTAGAATAGAGCCATTCAAGAGCAACCAATCAGCCGAGAAATCTTCCATGAGCAGCACACTGACAGAAGAACTCAAGTTGCAGCTTTTAAAGTTAACTCCAGAAGCAAAGTCTGAAGTTGTCCAACTGTTGGTGCAAAGCCTAAGCAATTCTTGGCAACGGATTAGCAAAACCCCAGGGGTGATGGGGGGGGATGCCTGCATTCGGGGAACTCGAATTCCAGTGTGGTTACTGGTTAGTTATCGTCGGATGGGGAAAAGTGAAGCAGAAATTTTAGAGGCTTACCCTAGTCTATCGGCTGCTGATCTAGCGAATGCTTGGACTTATGGGGAAACTTTTTCAGATGAAATAGAGTTAGCAATTTGGGAACAGGAACATGCTGACGAATTGTTAGAGGTTGGTACTTGAGCACGTACTTATTTGCCCTGCTGCCAAAATTTGATTAGTCGTCAGTCGCAAGGCAGGAAAGATGTGAGAAATTAGGGTATCGTCTCTGCGGAACAATTGCTTCCGATACTCATCTTCAATCAAGGTATGGATGGTAATGGTAGGTTGCTTAGGCTTACCGATATACTCTCTGCCACCCAAACCAAGATAATCTACAATCCAGTATTCCGGTACACCCAGGAGCGAATAGTCCTCTACCTTTCGGGCATCATCGTTTTGCCAACTGGTGCTCACCACTTCAACTACAAGCTTGGTAGAGGCTC
>JAYKHH010000558.1:0-6618 GCA_035285265.1 Leptolyngbyaceae cyanobacterium
CGGATCACCCCAAGATCAAAGACTGGCAGTCTTTACCCGATCTAGGCAAGTATCAGCTCAAAGTTTGAAGGGAGGCGAGGAGGAAGGGGCGATCGCTGATCCCTAAGTCATAACCTGTCCAATTCGCTTTAGGATTTGCAGGGCGTACTCAATCTCTCTAGGTGTACTCAACAGGGCAAAGGCCCGCGAGAAAGCGTATTGAGGAGTTCCGGTTTGAGTCAGCTTCACAAATACAATGTCATCCCCATTGGTAACCATGCCAAAGCTAGGGCGATCGGGGTGAGGATTGGCCATGAGATAGGCGAGTGCTTGGGGAATTGCTGACCAAACGGAGAGGGTGGTTTTTTTAGACTCCAAAATCACAATCCAAAATTGTTTTTGCAGCACTAACACATCAATACGGCCTCGTAATACTTCCTCTCCATCATTGAGGGTAATTTGTACAGATGCCTCCGCCTGCATCCTAAACGGTGCATCATAAAATCCTGCGATCGTCAGCAAGGGCGAAGCAACGAGGAGGGTGACGGTTCCTTCTAATAAGTTACCTTCAACCCGATGGTACAAATACCTGTGACGAATTTCATCTAAGTAGGTCTTTTCTGAGCCAGTCAGGGCTGGCAGTTCCTCCCACCACTCTGGGAAGAACTGCTCCTCCTCAGCCCTTCTGAGCTGAAAGCGATTTTCCGCTTCGGCTAGGGTGGTAATGGCCTCAGTAATAGCAGTGGTTTGGAGCATATTAGGAACACAACCTAGGCACTAAAGTACTTGGCAACGGGGTGGTAAGCGATGATCGCCGTGGTGGATTGCTCTGGGTAGAGTTGTTCGCTCTCATCCATATAGAGGTTGATGCGATCGCTTCCCAATAACTCCAGCAACTTGTATTGATCCTGTAAATTGGGGCAAGCGGGATAGCCAAAGCTATAGCGGGAGCCTTGATAGCGTTGTGCCAAAATGTCTCGAAGGTTATCCGGGTCTTGATCCCCGATGCCCAGTTCCCGACGGATGCGGGTGTGAACCCACTCTGCCAGGGCTTCTGCCATCTGTACGGCTAGCCCGTGGAAATAGAGGTAGTCGGTATACTCATTACCTTCAAACAGCTTTTTGGCGTATTCCGTGGCAATGTTACCCATCGTCACCGCCTGCATGGGGAAGACATCAATTTGACCCGATTCTTTAGGGGCGAAGAAGTCAGCAATGCAGAGACGACGGAGCGATCGCTGCCGAGGAAAGTGAAACGTTGCTACGGGTTCTGATCCTGGCTGTGCGACCGTTGCAGGATCGTATATGTAGAGCGAGTTTCCCTCGGACTGACAGGGGAAATAGCCATAGACCACTTGGGGATGCAGAAGGTTTTGCTCCAGAATGCGCTGCTTCCACTGCTCCAAAACGGGATACACCTTCTCTGCCAAAAACGCATCATACTCCTCCCGTGATTGCTCACGGGGTTTACGGAACTGCCACTGTCCTGCAATTAAGGCTTGTAAATCTAAGCAAGCAAACAGTTCTTCTAAGGGAATATCAGCAGGCTGTAATACCTGCGCTCCCCAGAAGGGTGGCGTGGGGCGAGGAATATCGACGGCAACTGCTTCGGAGCGATTTGTATCTTCGGGATTTTGAATTTTGGATTCAGATTCAGATGCAGATTCAGATTCTGCTAGGGCTTCATTTGATGGTGGAATAGGAACTATTAAATCTTGGTTCTTTTCTTCATTTAAGAAGCCCTGTAAGTCATCCCATTGTCCCTGGGCTTTAGCAGGCATGAGTTGATCCATGAAATGCAGGTCGGAGAAGGCATCTTTGCCGTAAATTACCCGACCTTTATAGGTATTTTGGCAATCTTCGTAGACAAACTTAGAGGTCAGGGCAGCACCCCCTAAAATAACGGGCACTGTAATACCTTTTTCATTAAAGACTTCTAAGTTTTCTTTCATGAAAGCGGTGGATTTTACCAGCAAGCCACTCATGGCAATACAGTCAGCCCCATGCTGGTTGAAGGCATCAATGATGTTGTCTACGGGTTGCTTGATCCCTAGGTTGATTACCTTGTAGCCATTGTTAGACAGGATAATGTCAACCAGGTTTTTGCCAATGTCATGAACATCACCTTTGACGGTGGCAATCAGAACCACGCCCTTGGCTTTTCCTGAATCCGATTTCTCCATGAACGGCTCTAGATAAGCCACGGCTGCTTTCATCGTCTCTGCCGATTGCAAGACAAAGGGAAGTTGCATCTGCCCGGAGCCAAATAGTTCCCCAACCACCTTCATGCCATCCAATAGGTAGGTGTTAATAATGTCTAGGGGTGGGTACTTGGCGCGGGCTTTTTCGAGTTGTTCCTCCAGGCCAATGCGCTCTCCGTCAATGATGTGACGTTTGAGCCGTTCTTCTAGGGGCAGATTTTCGTCTTGGCTGCGATCGCGCTTCGTCGTTGCTCCCTCAAACAACGTCGTTAGCTCGGTGAGGGGGTCATACACACACACATCTCCCTCAAACCGTCGCTCGTCCAAGATGAGTTGCCGACACACCTCCTGATGCCGCGCCTCAATCCGAGCTAGGGGTAGGATCTTGCTAGCACTCACAATGGCACTATCCATCCCAGCTTCCGTGGCTAGGTGTAGGAACATGGAGTTCAGCACAATCCGGGCGGCGGGGTTCAAACCAAAGGAAATATTGGAAACCCCTAGAATAATGTGGCAACCCGGTAGCTCTTGGCGTATTTTTCGCATGGCTTCTAGGGTGGCGCGACCATTGGCTCGGTCTTCTTCAATTCCGGTGGAAATCGGTAAGGCCAAGGGGTCAAAGAAGATTTCGTGGGCGGGAATTCCGTAGGCGATCGCTTGATGGTAGGCCCGGTGGGCAATCTCGAACTTTTTCTCTGCGGTGCGGGCCATGCCATCTTCGTCAATAGTTCCCACCACGACCCCTGCCCCATAGGCACGGGCTAGATCCAGCACTTTGAGAAAGCGTGGCTCTCCATCTTCGTAGTTAGTAGAGTTGAGGAGGCACTTACCGCCCGCCACCTTGAGACCCGCCTCCATCTTCTCCCATTCTGTGGAATCCAGCATTAAGGGCAGGGTAACGTTAGTGACGAGGCGAGAGACGAGTTCCCGCATGTCCCGTACCCCGTCGCGTCCCACATAATCCACGTTAACATCCAAAACGTGGGAACCTTCCCGCACCTGGGCTTTAGCCAGGGACACTAAGCCATCCCAATCCTCAGCATTGAGCAAATCTCGGCACTTTTTAGAACCACTGGCATTTAAGCGTTCTCCCACAATCAAGAAGGAATTATCTTGCTCGTAGGGCTGGGCACTGTAAATCGAAGCGCCAGCGGGAATGTAATGAAGGGGATCACGTCCCTCCATCCGTACCGATCGGGGATTGGGCTTGAGGGTAGCAGCCATCTCTGCCAATTGTTGAATATGGTCGGGGCGAGTGCCACAGCAACCCCCAATCACCTGTACTCCTAAGTCCTCAACAAAGTGCATCAACGCCATTCGCAACTCCATCGGGGTGAGGCGATAGTGGGCGTGGCCCCCCACGTTTTCTGGAATTCCGGCATTAGGGATGCAGGAGACGACAAAGGGGGAATGAGCCGCCAAATAGCGAATATGCTCGGCCATTCGGTCTGGGCCGGTGGCACAGTTTAAGCCCAAAATATCAATGGGGTAGGGTTCCAAAATGGTCAGCATGGCGGCAATATCAGACCCCACCAGCATGGTTCCGGTGGTTTCCATCGTGACGGAAACCATCAGGGGGCGGCGTTCTCCCTTCCGCTGGAACACCTCTTGGATCCCATTCAGGGCTGCCTTGATTTGCAACACATCCTGACAAGTTTCGACAATAAATAGGTCTACCCCGCCGTCATACAGCCCTTCCGCTTGCTCTGCAAAGGCGGTTTTCATGGTGTCGTAGTCAATATGCCCCAGGGTCGGCAGTTTGGTAGTCGGCCCCATCGACCCAGCGACAAAGCGGGGTTTTTCGGGGGTCGAAAACTCAGCCGCAACGCGCTTGGCTAATTCGGCTGCGGCTTTGTTGAGGGTGTAAGCTTGGTCTGCTAGGTTATATTCCGCTAAGACAATAGAAGCCGCCCCAAAGGTATCCGTTTCAATCACATCTGCCCCAACTGCCAGGAAGTCACGATGGACTTTGGCAACCGCTTCCGGTTTGGTATGGATTAAATATTCATTGCACCCTTCGTATTCCGGGCCTCCAAAGTCAACCGCTGTCAGGTTTTGAGTCTGCAGTGAGGTTCCCATGGCCCCATCAAATACGAGCACGGGGTGATCGGGGCTATGGAGTCGGGCTAAAAAGGGATGAGTCATAGGAGGTTCAACTATAAGAATTGGGATTGGGCTGGGGATAGTTTTGGGATAGCTTGCTTAAATACGGTCACTTAAATACTATTGTGCAAAACTTTTAAGATCTGACGATGATTTGTCTGATCAGACTGCAAAGAATCCTCTTTAATTTACCTACCATGACTTTGAGGCATCTACCCACACAGGGTAGGAGAGTTTAGGCGGAATAAAAAGCTGAACACTTTTTTATCCCACCAAGTGGTAGTCCCATGAGTTTAAAGCTGAAATAGGAGGCACTAGGATGGCTTTTGAAGATGATTACCAAGATGTGCTGCAAAATATCGAATTTGGGATTATTCAGGTTTATCAGGAAGAGCCGGATTTAATTGATGCAGAGGTATTGACGGCGATCGAGGCATTGATCCGAACCTATGGAGCCGAGGCGGAGGGAAAATCAATCTCCTCCCGCCCCTTGCGAGGGATTTCTCGACGGGTGGCTGACTCTGTTAAGCTCATGTGTGAGTTGCGTTTAGGTCGTGCCCTAGCAGCAGATGATCCGGATAAGACTGCTGATATGTTTCCCCCCAAAACGGTGAGCGAGATTGTGGCCTGTCTTAAACGGATTCAATCCTCAATCAAGTTCTGGACGCAAAAAAGCGGGCGACAAGGCTACCTGGATTTTGTGAGTCAATTTGTTGGCTGAGGTTCCTATTTAATTCTGAAGAGCATCACCCCCACGCTTCCCCTAGAGAGACGGATGGAGATAGCCTGAATTTAATTGGAATTCACTCATTCCTTAAGATTACGTAAGCGAATTAATTGACGGCGCATTTTGGGTGAGGCTTGCATTTCAGCGATCTTCTGAACCTTAGTTAAGATCTGTAGGTTCTCAAGATATTCATCACTACCAAAGGTAAAGGCATCTAAAAGCTTCTCTAGTAGCTCCTCGCGATCGCTCAGTGCGCCATTCTCCTCAATCAAACGAAACTTTAAATGAACCTCACATTCGTAAATACTGACATCAGGGCTAACAGGCTGATACTCCAAAGAATCAGATGTCATCTTAGTGGATAACTCCTAGCTGCGTGGTTTGAGACCGGGTTTAACAGGCTTGACTAACAGCACCCTATATGAGCTCAAGGAAATATAATCCTAGTTTTATGATTTCAAAAACAAAATTACGATTACCTTGGCTTGACACCCACAGTAGTATTCCCAAATAAAAAATAGAATCAGCGAAGTTGCTGATTTCTGATTTTGCATCTGCACGGGACTTTGAACGGATTGCCCCCCTTTTTATCGGCTCAGCTTGAGGGGGGATCGACCCGTGTTGAACCTTACAGGTTATACCTTTTTAAACATCCTCTTAGAGCCTATGATGCAGAATTGGCTAGCTTCACTTAGCGATAGACAGGCAGTGTAAAGTGAAAAGAACTACCTTGATTGGGTGCTGAATCCACCCAAATTTGGCCGTAATGGGCGCGAATAATCCGTTGGCAGAGAGCCAATCCAATCCCATAGCCAGATTGGGCTTCATCCCGCTTCAATCGGAAGCGGTCTTCAAAAATCCGTTCCCAATTTTCCTCTGGAATTCCAGGGCCATTATCCGTAATACTGACTTGGATCTTTTGAGTGGTGCGGTGCAAAATCGAAACTTCAATCTCGCCACCCTCAGGGGTGTACTTAATGGCGTTGTCTAAAAGATTGACAATCACTTGGCGCACTTTTTGTGAGTCTGCATAGACTCGGGGAAGATCGTTGGGAATATCTGTTGCGACCCGCAAAGATTTTGCCTGAAATTGCTCCTTGAGACCTGTGAGAATTTCCTGGCACATAATGCCGATATCTAAGGCTTGGGGCTGAATCCGTAGCTCAGCATTGGTGCCCCGTGCTGCCTGGAGGATATCTGTAATCATCTGGTCAATGGTGCGGGTTTGTGTGCGAGCATGCTTCAACACCTGCGCCATTAACGCAGGCGTCAGGCGTGAAGGCTTCCCATCCTTGCCCTCTAGGCCCATTTCAATGGTTTCGATCGCAATGGAAGCCGCTGTCAGAGGATTGCGTAAGTCATGAGCCAACATAGCAATGATCCGGTCTTTGAATTGGAGCTGCTTTTGCAATGCCTCATTTTCTTGCTTAAGCCGAAACACCTCATCGGATAGCTGAATTAATTCACTGGAATAGGCTACGGAACTTAAGGAGTTATCCGATGACACGGCGTACCCAGGACGGTCTTCGGCGTAAGAGACCTCTGCTTTAGCACCCATCTGAGCTTGATAATCTTCCGCAGAGCGCTGCCAGCGAGGCCACCAATTTT
>JAYKHH010000559.1:0-6135 GCA_035285265.1 Leptolyngbyaceae cyanobacterium
GTCGGCAGGTGAACAATTCGCACCGCAGTTTCCACCTTATTTACGTTTTGTCCGCCCTTGCCCCCCGCACGAGTGGTAGTAATCTCCAAGTCCTTGTCGGGAATATCGAGCTGTACTGAATTGTCTAGCACGGGCATCACCTCCACCCCAGCAAAACTGGTTTGCCGCTTATCGTTCGCATTAAAGGGCGAGATGCGAACCAGGCGATGGGTGCCTTTTTCTGCCTTCAGATACCCGTAGGCATAGCGTCCCTCAATTTCTAGGGTGGCGGACTTCAAACCTGCCTCATCTCCCTCAGAAATTTCAGCTAAATGGACTTTATAGCCGTGGGTTTCTCCCCAACGGGTATACATTCGCAGCAGCATTTCCGCCCAGTCCTGGGCATCGGTACCTCCCGCCCCGGCATTGATAGTCAGAACCGCCCCTTCTTGATCGTAGGGGCCGGAGAGTAACTGTTGTAACTCCCATTGATCTAACTCACGACCGAGTTGGGTTATGTTAGTGTGGGCCTCTTGGAGCAGTGACTCATCGGCTTCTAACTCCAACAGCTCCAAGATGGCCCTGGCATCTTCCAGACTGGATTGCCATTGCTCCAGTTGCTGAATGTGGGACTTAAGGTCATTCAGTTCTTGTAAAGTTTTTTGAGCCTGAGTCTGGGCTTCCCAAAATTCGGGTTGGGCTGCAATTTGCTCTAAATCTTGAATTTTTGCAGTTAATGCGGGGACGTCAAAGATAGTCCTGGGTTTTACCCAGGCGCTCAGACAACGTCTCAACTTCACGCTTAATTTCTGTAGTGTCGATCATAGCTGTGTCAATCAGTGCTGTGTCAATCAGTTTATAAACGAAAGATCGCGATCTTAAATCCGGCGTTGCTGAACTGTGGGATGAAGTCGATAGGGGTATGGCACTGCCATGCCCTTCTCAATAGTCTTCAGATACCAGCAGTTCATCCCAGGATTCAGCAATGCCTTAGATTCTTCACCCATCTTAACGAGGGAGCGGAATCCACAGGGATATATCCCCTGGATAGGAACGCGAGTGCTGAGTATGACTAGCTTACAAGGAAACTATCAAAACGGAAGACTCAGTCTAGATCATTCTTCAGTTTGCCCAACCACTTGTGCCAACCGTTTCAAAATTCTCAGAACTTGGTGGAAATCTTCATCCTCACGCATCAGGGTAAATTCGTTGGAGAGGGCATACTGGGGCGTCCCTGGCTGGAGGAGCTTGAGAAAAATAAAGTTACTGCCATTCGAGACCAAGCCATACAAGGGTTTGGCAGGTTGAGGATTCGCTAGCATATACGCCAATGCCTGGGGAATTCCGGGTTGCAATGAAAAGCCTGCCTGTTTTGCCTCTAATACCAAAACCCAAAGCTGATCCTGAATCACTAGGACATCAATTTTGCCGCGAATGGTGACTCCATCATCTTTTGCCGATAGTTTGACCGATTTTTCACTTGTTGAGTAGAAAGGGGGTTCATAAAATCCTGCTAGATCAAGCAACGGTGAAATCACGACCATTTTTACCATCTCTTCCAACATTGGTCGGGTTGCAAGATAAAGGTAATGGGCCTTGGCCCGATCTAATTGCTGTTTTTCGACTGCCGTGAGTTTCGGCAGATGGCTCTGCCACTCTGGAAAAAACTGGGTATCCTGAACCCGCTGCAAGTGAAACGTTTTCTCCAGTTCGTACAGGGTGAGCTTTTCCGCTGGAATTGTCTGTACCATGGTGGCCTCAATCTTGAATCACCTATGTTTGAGCGTAACCTAACTCTCTTAAAACCTAGAAGACTGCTCTAGCATAAATGATGGAGTCATTCTCAAGGAGTCAGCCATGCAGCACCACGAGGGAACCTTCCAAGGTGCTGGAAAACTTAACCTGTACTACCAAAGTTGGCACCCGTCGGATCCTTGTAAAGCGATCGCCCTGCTGGTTCATGGTCTCGGTGCTCATAGTCAGTCTTTCCAGAATATGGCTGAGTATCTGACGGCCAAGGGCTATGGGATCTATAGCTTTGATTTGCGAGGAAATGGGCGATCGCCCGGTCAGCGAGGACATATTCAATCCTGGGCTGAGTTTCGGGAGGATCTCAATGCATTTCTCCCCATGATTAAGGCTCAAGCGCCAGGAATTCCCTGCTTTTTGATCGGGCATAGTCTTGGGGGTGTGATTGTGTTGGACTATGTTCTGCGGACTCAAGCCCAGGTGCAGGGAGTGGTCGCGATCGCCCCTGCCTTGGGGGTAACAGTTCCACCCTGGAAGTTGCTCTTAGGAAGAATTTTCTCAAAAATCCTACCTCGGTTTTCCCTCAGCACGGGTATTGATCTCAGCTTCTCTGCCCATGACCCAGCGGTGCTGGATACCTACGTCCATGATCCCCTCCGCCATTCCAGAGGCAGTGCCCGTATGGCTTCAGAATTTTTAGAGACGGTGGTCTGGATTCAAACCCACGCGACTGATTGGCAAGTCCCCCTGTTAATGCTTTGTGGAGGAGCAGATCGAGTCACTCCCTCCGTTGCAAGTTGTACTTTTTTCCAGCAGATCGCTTTTCTAGACAAGGAATGGCGAGAATACCCGGAGGAGTATCACGAGCTGCACAATGACTCCAATGCTCAGACAGTATTTGCTGACCTAGAGGAT
Source organism: Leptolyngbyaceae cyanobacterium (assembly GCA_035285265.1). Classification (GTDB taxonomy): domain Bacteria; phylum Cyanobacteriota; class Cyanobacteriia; order JARCMD01; family JARCMD01; genus JAYKHH01. Next base: position 2,644 of record JAYKHH010000559.1, read on the forward strand.
TGGTTGGAGAGACATCTAACCTCCTCCTAAAGTCGATATTTATTAAACCACCCTTGCAAGAGGCAGGGCAGTGCCCTACAGGCTCACCCCTCCCTACTCCTGCAACAATTACCAATTGCAACCGTCCTAATGACTTCAAGTCATGAACGCGCTTGTACTTTTGGAGAATGGTTTAGTATGTCTAACTTTAAGCAATGGCAGTCTGGAACAGCCCTGGGACTTCTCGTCAGCGTGGCTGCAGGTGTCACGGCCCCGATCGCCTTCTATGCACCTGCTTTTGCTCAAACGTCTTTTTCTGATGTGCCTGCCAATTACTGGGCAAGGGGTTTTATTCAAGAACTTGCGGCTCGGAATATTATCAAAGGGTTTCCCGATGGCAGCTTCCGCCCCAACGAACCCGTCACCCGTGCTCAGTTTGCAGCGATGGTGAGCAATGCCTTTAACCAGGCTCAAACCCGGAATCCCACTAATTTTGTGGATGTGCCTGCTAACTTCTGGGCCGCGAATGCGATTCGATCGGCCTCGACGATGGGCTTTATGGCGGGTTATCCCGGACAAGTATTTGCACCTGCTCAGAATATTCCTCGAGTTCAGGTACTCGTCTCCCTCGCCAATGGCTTGAACTACACGGCAGCAACACCAGCGGATACACTCTTGCCTCAGTACTACACAGATGCCTCTGCAATTCCCAGCTATGCCCGTCCTAGTATTGCCGCCGCTACCGAAAGGCGGATTGTAGTGAATTATCCCAGTGTCCAAGTATTGAATCCCAACCAGACTGCTACCCGCGCCGACGTAGCGGCTTTCGTTTACCAAGCTCTCAGTAGTGCTGGACAGGTGACCACAGCCCTGGCTTCTCCCTACATTGTAGGTTCACCCGTAGCCAGACCACCCGCCCCTCAGCCTCCTGCTCAAGGTCAGGCCGTTATTCCATCTGGATACATGATTGCCGTGAAGTATGACAAGGAAAAAATCCTAGTAGGGCGCGAGGAAACCGCACCGATCACGTTGTCTGTGGCCCAAAATATTGCTACAGCTCAGGGAAGCGTGCTAATTCCTGCCAACAGTCAAATTGTTGGGGAACTGCGCCCCACTCAAGGAGGTTCACAATTTGTAGCTAGGGAATTAGTATTACCCAATGGTCAGCGGTTGGCGCTTAATGCCACGTCTCAAGTGGTCACCAAAACTGAAGAAATCAACAAAGGAACCAGTGCAGGGAAGGTGATCCAGAATGCGGCCCTAGGTGCTGCTGCCGCTGCTGCGATCTCAGCCGTGACAGGCGATCGCGCCATTGCCACAGAAGAAGTACTGGGAGGTGCTGGGGTGGCTGCACTCTTAGGACTCTTCCTCGGTCAGGATAAGGCGACGCTGATTTCCATTAATCCCAATACCGATCTCAACTTACGGGTTAACTCTAATTTGGTCGTCCGTTAAGACGATTTCTAGCTAAGAATTGACCGAGTGCGTAACTCCCATCCAGGAAGCCACGCACTCGGTATTTTTTTAGAATCTCTCTACGCTTTAGGGCACGGGTGAAGGCACGGGTTTGCGGCTCTTGAAATAGGCTTTATAGATTTCGTGGGCGATGGGGACGGCTGCCACACCGCCATAGCCTCCGTTTTCAACCACGATGGCGATCGCAATTTGGGGATCACTCACAGGGCCAAAGCCCGCATACAGCGCATTGTCAGGTTGTCCTGGAACCTCAGCCGTGCCTGTTTTACCTGCAGTCAGGGGAATAGAACCATCGTTGAGGCTCCGACCAGTCCCCTCTTGTACCACCGCTAATAGACCCGAACGAATGGCGGCGAGCGTACTGGGTTTTATTCCCGTGGGCTGACGCAGGGTTTCAGTTCGATGGGTTTGACTGGCTAACAGGTGGGGTTTTACGCGCCATCCCCCATTGGCAAGAGCTGCATAGACCACCGCTAATTCTAGGGGGGTGACCTGGGCCAATCCCTGACCAATCGCCATACTCACCGTATCCCCTGTATACCAAGGTTCCCCGTACAGTTTTTCCTTCTCATCGGGGGTTGGCAATGACCCCTGATTCCCGCCCCGGAAACCTAGAATGCTCGTTTCCCCAATTCCCAGGCGACGTCCCCACTTAGCAATTTGCTCTGGCCCAGCAGCCACGCCCATCTGATAAAAAAAAGTGTTGCTGCTCACCGCTAAGGCTTCCCGGAAACCAATAATTCCATAGCTCCTGCCGCCGTGCTCATGGAATGAAATCCCCCCAATATTAATAGCGCTATAGGTTCCTAACTGAGATGTGGGAGAAAACTTACCGGATTCCATCCCCGCAGCAGCAGTTACCACCTTAAAAGTGCTGGCGGGAGGATAACCTTCCATGGCACGGTTAAGAAATGGCTTATCGGTTCTTTGGAGGCGATCCCAGTCGGCCTGGGAGATTCTGCGGGTAAATAGATTGGGGTCAAAGCTGGGACCACTGGCTAGTGCTCGAATCGCTCCCGTTTTAACATCCAGAACAACCACTGCACCCCGACGATTATTTAGACCCTTTTCGGCTGCCTTTTGTAAATCCAGATCGAGGGTGAGAGCAACGTTAGTACCGGGAACCGCAGGACGAATACCCAACATTCCTAATTCCTGCTGCCTGGAATCAATTTCCACGAGACGATTTCCCCAAACTCCTCGAAGTTGTTCATCGGCCATGCGCTCCACGCCCATCTGCCCCAAAATCATTCCCATCGGGTATTCTGGGTGGGCTTTCATGTCTTCTGCCGTGGCCTCGCCAATGTAGCCTACGACATGGGCTGCTAAGCTGCCGTGGGGATACATGCGACTGGATTCAGCCCGAATTTCTAAACCTGGAACTTGCCCTGCCTTCTCAGCAAGGGCGGTAAACATAAATGGGGTAATGTCTCGCCTAATCCGTACGGGCATGGCTGAGCGATAGTCACCTTTAGCTAGTTTGCTGAGGATTTCCTGACGAGGCACATTCAGAATAGGACTTAACTGCTCAGCAGTGGACTGCCACTGCTCCTGAGTTTGTTCGCGAGGCCATAGGTAGATCGAGCGGGAGAGGCGATTGGCAGCAAGAATTTTTCCCTTGTGATCGAGAATATTGCCCCGATCCGAGGCAATGGGGATGAGACGAACCCGATTATTTTCTGCTCGTTGCCGGTTTTCACGACCTTGGAGGATTTGTAATTGCACCAAGCGGAAGGTACAAGCGGTCATGAAGACAGTCACGATCATCATGAGGGCGAGCGATCGCTGACTCCGTAATAGTGCTGGATTTGCCCATGTTTGTGAAGAGAAGGTAAGTCCATTTGCCATTGCTTAAACCCACTGCTATTCCATCTATTCCTCACCGATGACGACCCTTGTCGGAAGGTTTTGAGGAGTCGTCCACCCGGAAATCATCTACTCTTAGTAAGCAGACTAATCCCTTGAAAGACCTCAGTTGAAATACTCAAACAAGGGGGTGTTTGTGACTTTAACCTATCAATCCGGTTGGATTAAGAA
>JAYKHH010000560.1:0-4412 GCA_035285265.1 Leptolyngbyaceae cyanobacterium
AAGGGGGATATGGGCCCGGTGGGACAGGTCACCTGCAGCAATTTTGGCGGCGCTGGCTTGCAGACGTTGAACGGGTTCGCTTAATTCCCTTGCCAGGATGAAAGCTCCTGCCAACCCCACGCCCAAGCCTATAACTCCAACTAAGAGTGCTTTTTGGATTGCGCTCGCTACCGCTTGATCAACCTGTCGTAGAGAAATGCCAATCCGAATCGTGCCAATCACTTCATTTGCCGAGGTGCGGATCTCAGAAACTGCTTCAATGACTCGCTCACCCGGATTTGCTCGGGGTGGCTCGTTGGGAAGTTGGATGGTTTGCAGGATAAACGTCTCTACAGTACGGGGAGGGCCAGGAAGTAAGGCTTGTTCTGTAACCGACAGGGGCACCATGTCCGGAATGTACTGATCTTGAAATTCAATCGGGGAAGCCGCCACAATCTGATTAGACAGTTGCTGATGGGATACCAAGGTGTATAAGACATCTTTGTTGTCCTTCAGAAAGAAGTCCATGTTGATCCGGATCTGGCTCCAGTTCTGATCTTGGAGTTCATTCGTCCATGCTTGGGAGAGGGCTAAAGCCAGGGACTGGACATGCTTACGGGATAGGTCTCGGTAAACATTCCGCTCACTACTGGCCCACACCCATACCACAGCACTGACGATCGCTACAATCACTAGGGCCGTAGCCGTCATGATGCGAGTGCGAATGGAGCGAAATGCCAAGGATGTTTTCATAGGGTGGGCACCTCTAGGACTTCCACAAAGGTGACCCAGCGTTGATCTCTGGCAGATTTACCTAAACAAACGGGAGGAAAGGCCAGGGCTACCGGGCCACCCAGTTTCGCGGGGATGGGTTGCAAGTCGTCTCCCCAACGAGTTGCCAGCAAGATATCGCAATTTTTGACCTCCGCTGCACTGAGGTAAATGGGATTCGTCGCATCGTGATAAATCAAGGGTTTCCCTCGGATAATGACGTTACTCGTAGAGGAAAGGGAAATGCCTGCAGCTTTTAGGACATCGCGCAGGTATACGCCCTGCAGTTTCACCTTGCCATTGGGCCACGCGATCTTAAATCCCACAAATTCTGTTTGAGTGGCCTGGGGTAATTGGTTCAGGTCATCTGCATTAAATTCGCGCTTCCCAACCCGTAGACGGATGGGTTCCGTGCCCAACACCAAATGGGTCACATAAAATGCCCAATAGGCAGCGCCATATTTCTGCTTGATTTCCGGATGCTGGGTGTGGGGAAATACCAGATACAAGGGGCCGCCCTGATTTTTAGGAATAGGTTTACCATCCCGCTCTAGGGCGATCGCGATCGGATAACGCCGCAACTCCGCGATTGGGATATTGACTCGGTAGGCATCCTGGCTCACAAAGGTCACGTCAGTTACCGTGGGGTCTATCTGAACTTGCTCCAGTAGCTTAGAAACTAAAATCCCTCGAAAATCAAATTGAGCATCCGGTGTAATCACGTTCAGGGCATCGGTGGTGCGGGTATGGTGGGTGGCTAGGGCATCCAGAGCTTGCCAGTCTAGCCGATGCTCTTGGCCTGCCTTAGCTTCCTGCGTTTGTCCTTGAATCGCCAATTCTCCGGTTTGTTCCTGACTTCCCTGACGATGTACGGCAATCAGTTGGGCGTTGCGATCGCGAGCTTCTTGCCGCCAGGTATCCAACTGAGTTTGGGTGGGTTGTTCTACACATCCCGATAAGCTACCCGCCAGTCCTATCCATGCAGCTCCCAAGGCAGCAATTTGTGACTTGATTTGAAGCGGGTTGACCACGTTTCTACTTTCCTTCAAACATTTATCTTTTCAGTCTTCCCTAGTTGCGCCAAGAACCGTGCAGCATGATTCCGTCCTGGGTCAGAGGATCGGAACCAGAACCCTGTCTATGATCAGTCACTATCCTTGCATCGCCTTCCTAACCAAGTTCATGGAAACTGCCCTTGACCGATTTTGGGAACTGGTATGGGGAGCCACCACCCTGAATCCAGAGGCATTTAGGCTGATTTATATCCTGCCTTTAGGGGGCAGAGCCGCTCTCTATATTGTGTTGATGGCGGGGTTTTCCCAGAGTATTGCCCAGAGTATTGTCTTGTTTATTAATCGGGTCAAGCCAGCCCGTTGGCTGCTGAGCCTCCTGATTTCAGCCCTTTTATTTGCTGTTGGCTACCTGTTTTGGGCGTTCAGTACTTGGTTAGTTTACAGACTGTTCTTTCCCCAGGATGCCTCCTTTAGAAACATCACCCGTGCCTTGGGACTGGCCTATGCGCCTCAGATTTGGAGCTTTTGGATCGCCTTGCCCTACCTGGGTGTACCGATCTCGATTGCGCTTTCCATCTGGAGCTTTTTTTGCTTTTTGATCGGGATTCAGGTGGCATCAGGGTTAGGTACCTGGCAAGCATTTTTGTGCATTGCCTGGAGTTGGGTGTTGCTGCAGGTATTACAGCGCACGATGGGTCGTCCGTTCACCGCCTTGGGGCAATGGCTCAAAAATTCGGCAGCAGGAGTGCCCTTGGTCACGGATCTGAAGGATTTGGAACGGATGGTGGAGGGGGGAGTCCATCCAGATCGGGGGGAAGGCAGATGAGCCGAAAATGGCGGGCGATCGCTCAATGGCTAGGCATTGCGTCAGTGGTTCTCCTCTGTGTGGTGCTCTTTCCATCGGTGCAGGCATTCTTGCAATTCATCCATCGGGCCTTGGGTAAAACAGGACGATTAATCCTTGATTTCGTGGAAATAGGTCTGATCTTGTTCCTGATTGCCGGATTATTATCTCCGTTGGAGGCTTTAGGCTGGTGGGCCGGATGGTATGGGGATGAAATTGCATCCACCCTAGATCCAGGAATCCTGGTAGAACCTGTGCCAACGGATGGCCGAATCTCACGCTATGTGGTGTACCTCGACGGTATTGCTCAAACCCAATATCAATACCTACCAGAGGTGGATGTCTTCCTAGAAGAACTGGCGGCAGTTTTGCCCGATGACATTTTAATTATCAAGGGGATTATGCCCTACTCCGCCATCAATCGACCGTTGACAGAGGCGGGAGTACTGTCGTTCTTTTGGCGGCTAGCCGATCACGCCCAATCTTCCGGAAAATTCAGTCTTGCGGGATCTCTGTTGACACTCACTATCCTGTTGCGAAATGCCCTGATTGTTTCAGTCTCGGCAGATCAGCGCTATGGCCCTATCTATAACCAGGGCACTGCCCAGGTCATCTATAACGGATTATTAGGTCATGGTTACCAGCCTGGAAGCCGGATTCCGATTACTTTGCTGGCTTACAGCGGAGGTGGACAAATTGCCCTGGGATCCGCACCCTATTTGAAACGTGCCTTAGCCGCACCTATTAGCGTCGTTTCAATCTCTGGCGTGATCAGTGGTAACAACAACACCCTGATCCTGGAACACCTCCATCATCTTGTCGGCAGTAAAGACCCCGTTGAACGCATCGGCCCCATCTTTTTTCCTCGACGATGGAAGTTCTTGGTGTTGTCCTATTGGAATCGAGCCAAACGGTACGGCAAAATTAGCCTGACCAGCCTGGGAGCAGTAGGGCATAACGCCGGAGGTGGCCCCTTTGACCCCCATACCCCTTTACCGGATGGTCGCAATGCGTTGCAGCAAACGGTGGATCTGGTGACAAGTTTAATCCAGGACAATGGGGCTGCAAGTGATCCCGCTCCTCACCGAAAATCCAGCAATTACGAGATTTTTAAACAAGCACCGTTCACCCAGCCTAGTTACTACCCACTGCATCAATCGGTTAACCCTACCCTCTATCGTCCGATCGCCCCCTGGATGGGGCGGTTGATTCTGCCCACTCTGGAACAACGGCGGCAGGTGCAAGGTGTGTTGTTTGAAGTTCATCACGCTCCAGAACCCTATCAATCTCTAGTGGGACAAGTCGTCTACTTACGCTGGAGTCAGGCTCAAAAGACTCAAGTCTACCGACGCGGTGTGACTAAAGATGTCCACTTCAGTGAAGAGGCGAAACACACCAGCAAACAGGGATTAGTACATCCTGAGCGCATCAATCATTGGCAGCAGGTAGATCCGTTGGAATCCTTGGCTGGTTCGCACCCCCAAGATGATGTGATCGTGAAATTGCCAACACCTGTCATCGTTACGGAGCTAAACCCTAGTAACTCCGGGGACCATAGTTTTAGCGATCGCCCAGTTATTCTTTCTATCGACACTGAACCCGTGCAAATTACAGGACGATTTTATGGGTTAGTTAAGATTTTGGCTGCGATCGCCCCCGAAGTCACAACGCCTCAAACAACCGTCCACGAACTATTTCGCGTGGTTCACTTTAACCGCACCTCCCGTCAATTCGATGGCATGGAGGAAACCGTGCAAATTCCCCCAGCGATCGCCAATTTGGATGGGGTTGCCCCTAGCACCACC
>JAYKHH010000561.1:0-3122 GCA_035285265.1 Leptolyngbyaceae cyanobacterium
GCAAATGGCAAGATTACGTTATGTGTTCGCGATCACACTTCCTTAACCTCTGAAGAGTCTGCCTTAACAACCTTCACGCTGAGCAATACCGTAGAAATTCCGGCTACCGAGCTACCCCGCATTTTTGAAAAATTCTACCGAGTCCCCCACGCTGATCCGTGGAAACAGGGGGGGACGGGATTAGGGTTAGCGTTGGTTCAACGGTTAGTTAATCGCTTAAAAGGCACCATCCAAGTTAACAGTGCAGGGGGCTTGACTACATTCACCCTGCAATTCCCAACTCAACTCGTTTCTTGATCCAGATTGGAGTCCAGGTTTTGGGTCTGGTTCTGCTTGCGTTCCTTAAGCTTTAACACAATCTCAGCATGAACCTCACGGGTAATGGGATAAAAGTAAGCCAGGACTACACCGCAAACTAGAAATAGCGTTGGCAGGGGGCCAACCATGGCTCGAATCACTAAGAGTGCAGAAGCGGGCTGAACGGGAGGGGGTTCTCCTGGTAGGGTTTTAATAAAGCCAGCTAGCTCTAGGGCTTGCCCCACTAGGAATAATCCCGCCGCTAACCCAATCTTTTGCAGCAACACCATAAAACCGTAGAAAATTCCTTCTCGGCGTTGTCCGGTGTGTAGTTCGTCTAGTTCAATTACATCCGGAATCATGGACCAGGGAATCAGGTAGGCCGTAGACACTCCAAAACCTGCCAGCACTGCCAGGAAATACATCAGTCCTACCTGTCCAGGCTGTAGGAAAAATAGTCCAACCTCTGCAATAATCCACAGCCCCATCCCCATACAGTAGACGGCTTGTTTACCAATTCGCTTGGAAAGAGCACCCCAAAAAAACAGCATCACTAGTGCCGTAACTTGAATCGCTAGCACTACTTGCGTAAAGACTTGGTTGGAGAGTCCCATCCAATTAACGATGAAATAGGGAATCACGGCCACGGTATTCTGGACAGCAATCCAGGAACACAGGTAAATGCCAATCACAAACAAAAAAGGACGATTGCTAAAGGCAATCTGAAGTTGATTTAAAAAAGGCAATTCTGTACTGGTCTCTGGTTCATTACGTCGAGCCACTTCTAGGGCAAGAACCCGCCGATGAATTCCCCAAACGCACCAGTAGAGGGGCAAGACCGATAGAATTGCGGCGATCACACCCATGACCCAATACTGTTTGATCGGGTCATCTTTAAATATCCCGAAGATCCCCAGAGCTAGGATTAAGGAGAGAATACTGCCACCAATCGAAAAGGTGAAGCGAAAACTATTGAGGCTGGTGCGCTCGTCATAGTCTTGGGTCAGTTCTGGCGTCAGGGCGGTGTACGGCAAGTTGACAACGGTATAGAACGTGTTGAAGATGATGGCAACGAGCACGTAATACCAAAACAACCCCCACTGATTCGCGATTGGGTCAGGACTAAACTGGGGCACTATCCATTGCAACACGAAGAAAATGCCAAACGGGATCGCGCCCAGGGCTATCCAGGGTAAGCGCCTGCCCCACCGACTGCGGGTGCGATCGCTCAAAACTCCTACAAATGGGTCGTTCACAGCATCCCAAATCTTGCCAATCATCAAAATGCTGCCCGCCAAACCTGGGTTGATTCCTGCCACATTGGTGAAGAAAAACAACAGGAATACGACCTGAATATTAGCGGTAATAGCTGGCCCCAAGTCCCCAGCCCCATAGGCTAGCTTGGTTGCAAAACTTAGTTTTTCCGATTGGAGTGACTCGGTCGCATCAGCAGATGCAGGCATCTCATTCATAGTGCTTTAGGTCATAGTGCTTTAGGTGCAAGTCAAATAACAGTTGTATCATTCTCTTCATCTCCTAAGTTACTCAGCTTAAAGTTACTGAATAATACCTCTCATGCCAGATATTTACGTGTCCTGGTCGGAATACCACCAGAAAATCGAGCAGCTTGCAGTTCAGATCCATCAATCCAACTGGAGTTTTAATCAAATTGTTTGTCTTGCCAAGGGAGGATTGCGAGTGGGAGACATCCTGTCGCGGATATTTAATCAACCCTTAGCGATCCTATCGGCTTCATCCTACGGCGGCAAAGATAATCAAGTTCGAGGCTCGATTACCTTTGGTCGAGATCTAACAATGACAACGGCTAACTTAGGTAGCCATATCCTGCTTGCGGATGATTTGGTAGACTCCGGCATTACTCTCCAGAAATCGCTCATTTGGCTGGATCGTCAATATGGGTTTTATATTTCAGAAGTCCGTACTGCCACGATTTGGTATAAGGATTGTTCCGTCTGCAAGCCTGACTATTACGTAGACTACTTGCCGGATAATCCTTGGATACATCAACCCTTTGAGATCTATGAAAAAACTAGCCCTGCAGAATTTGCAGTCCTCCATGCGGCTGAAAACAAGGGTGGCGACTGTTAGAGGGCTGCATCAGAAGTTGTAAATGCTGAAAAATCATCCAAAATCATCCATTGGATAGGGCAGGATTGGGAAATCAATTCACTCATCTGGTCTTGGAATCGCTAGGATCAGTTAAAATGGCTATTTGCAGCAAAGCTAAAGAATTACAGAGCCGATGAAAGTTACCCAGGAAAAACTTCCCGCCAGCCAGGTTGGCTTGGAAATCGAGATTTCCCCAGAAACGTCTAAACAAACCTATGAGCAGGTGATTCAAAAAATCGCCCGTACCGCTAACATTCCTGGGTTTCGCAAAGGCAAGGTTCCCCGGCAAGTCCTTCTCCAGCGGTTCGGGTCTGCCTATATCAAGGCAACGGCCCTAGAAGAAATTATCCAGACTGGGGTTAAGCAAGCAATTGAGCAAGAAAAGGTGCAGGCGATCGGCAATTACCAACTTCGCTCCTCCTTTGATGAATTGGTAACCCAGTTTGCTCCCGGAGAAGCCCTAACCTTCTCGGCTGCCGTAGATGTGCGCCCAGAGGTGGTTCTACACCAGTACACAGGCTTAACCGTTCAGGCAGAAGAAATCAAACCCGATTTGAGTCAGGTGGATAAAAACCTGAATGAGCGTCGCAGTGAACGAGCGACTCTGCTTCCTGTGGAAGGACGGGCAGCCTTAGCGGGTGATATTGCAATTGTTGACTTCTCAGGGCGCTGGGCAGGGGAGGCTGACGCAGAAT
>JAYKHH010000562.1:0-3550 GCA_035285265.1 Leptolyngbyaceae cyanobacterium
TTAGAAGAGTCCACGAGGCGGGGTGGGAGACCTAGCTAATTTTGAATTGGCCGACACTGGCTTGTAGCTCTTGCGCCACTGCCAGCAGATCTTTAAAGGAAGCTGAAACCTGGTTGGCTTCCTGGGAAGTCTTATTGGCGATTTCCGCCACTTCGGTCATGGTTTGGGTCACCGTTACAGAAGCTTGGGATTGGACAATTGTGGCTGCGGCGATCGCCTCTACCAAGTCATAAATCTGAGTACTAGAGGTAGCAATTTTGTTTAAGCTTTGGCGAGCTTCATCCACCAGCGTAGTTCCAGTTACCACCTGCGCTGTCCCTGATTCCATGGCCGCCACCACCTCATTGGTTTCAGTTTGAATCTCTGCAACCAGTTTTTCAATTTCTGCCGTCGCCTCGGCGGATTGGCGGGCTAGGGAGCGAACTTCATCCGCAACCACCGCAAAGCCCCGCCCTTCTTCACCCGCACGGGCTGCTTCAATGGCTGCATTCAGGGCCAGCAAGTTGGTTTGGTCAGCAAAGCTACTAATCAGGTTCACCACCTTGGAAATTTTTTGTGAAGATTCACCCAAGCGTTTTACCTTTTTAGAAGTTTCCGCCACCGTTTCGCGAATGGCTAGAATCCCGGATACAGTGCGGTTCATCGCATCATCCCCCTCTTTTACCGCTTGGGCTGATTCCTGGGCAGCAGCTTCCGCTTGTTCGGCGTTAGTAGCCACCAACCGAATGGATTGAGACATTTCTTCAACTCGGTCTAAAACAGCCGTAATGTCTTCTGCTTGTCGCAAGGCTTCTAGGGAGAGGTCTTTTACCGAACCTTCACTGGTACTGGTGGTAGATACCACCTGTTTGGCCGCTGTTTGTACCTGGGATACAATTTTCCGCAAGCTACCCACGGTGGCATTGTAGGAGTCAGCCACGGTGCCGATTTCATCTTCAGTTACTTTGGCACGAATGGTCAGATCACCACGACTGACTGGATCTACCTCAATCAGCAGTTCTAGGGCGCGGCGTTGCAGGAATTCCTTTTGTTGCCGTTGTTCCTCTGCGGAGGCATCGGCTTCTGCACGGGCTTCCCGTCGGGCTTGCTCAATCCGTCCTACTTCCGCTGCCTGCTGCGCCAACAAATCTTGGATCTGGTCTGCCATTTGGTTAATGTTAGTTCCCAAAACGGCGAGTTCGTCTTCCCCTTGCACCGGGATGCGGGTATCCAGTTTACCTTGGCCTAGTTCTGCTACGGCGTTGGTGGCTTGGATGATCGGACGGGTGGCGCGACTGGCGATGAGGGCTGCGATCGCCCCAACTAGCAACGTAGTCATCGCAGTCCCCACTAACAAGGTCAGCAACAATTGCCGTTGGGTTTGAAACGCAACGGAGGTATCTGTTCCCAGAACCGCACTCCAATTGGGATTCGGCATTGTCCCCAGATCTAAGGTGGGCGCATAACCAACCAGTTGCGAAACGCCATCAATCGCGTCAACGGTCACAATAGATTGGGACTGTTTAATAGCCCTAAATTTTTCCAATCCAGGAAAATCCTTCGTTATCTCTCTATCAACTTGATCTTTTTCAAGGGCAATGAAAAATTTTCCATTCGCATCCGCAACGTGATATTCATCTCCTGGATCGCCAAAGTCTTTCATGATCTCTTCTAGAGAGCTAACAGGCATTCGGGTTCGGATCACCGCAATCATTTTGCCCGTGCCGCTATCGATGACTGGGGCCGCCAGAAAAACACTCGAAATATTTGTAACTTTTGAGGCTTGGGGCTGGCTAATAAAGGGGCGCTGGGTTTTGAGAACAGCTTGAAAGTAATCGCGGAAATTAATATTGGCCGGACTTTTTACCTTACTTGATTCAACAATCAGATTGCCATCTAAGCCATACACAGCAATGCTGTCGTAGATCCCGTAAGCCTCTACATATTTATCAAGAATGGCTATATTTTCTTGGGAAGTTGTGATGGCCCGGAATTTGGAATTTCTGAAACTGGGCAAGTTGGCCAACACCTGAATATCCCCGTAACGCTCAAACATAAAGCGGTTGATTGCATTTGCTAATTCCTCAGCTAGGGTGGTTTGATCTTGGGTGATTTGCTGGGTAATCGATTGGTTGGCAACGGTATAGGCAATACCACCCGTTGCAATGACCGGGAGAGCCCCGATCGCAAGAGCCAACAGGGTGGCTTTAGCCCTTAAACTCAGACCTCGCAATCGTCCCCATCGCTTTAATTGACCTGGGGATGACTCTTCAATCCCATCCCGATCCTCTAGTTTGGATTCCAGCTCTGCAACTGAATCGACAAAGAGATCCAGCGGGGGCTGCTGGACTGGGGAACCATTGCTACTAGCTAGAGGGGCAGCAGGTTGAGAAGTAGGAGACCAGGTCATATGTGCAATTCCTAACGAATCTAAAAAACTAGCAATTTGAATCAGCAGCGGATTGAAACGGCTGACATGGAGGGATCACAAAGGGTGGAGGGATTACAAGGAGTGGAGGGATTACCAAGACTTTAGCTCCCGATCGCAGCATCAGAAGTTCGGGTGATCTTGGGTCAACCGAGGGGGGATTTGATGAGTCTCCCTTTCCTAGTGAGGGACGTTTTACATAGCTGCTTGTGGCTTCTTTCGCCAGAACTGCCAGAGAGCCACCTTTGGAAGTCGCTGTACTGTCAGAGAGCCCATCTCTAAAGCCATTGCTGCGAGAGTGGCAGTCCCATGGATTGAGCTTGGACAGAAAATTGATTAATAGAACCGTGAAGATTAAAATCCGGGGGTAGCAGTGCTAAGGGGGGGCAACCGTAGTCGGTTCTTCCGCCGTGGCCATACCTGCGAGAATAGACTCCCCATCGAGCACCATGAACATCTCGCCATGATTGGGCTTGAGCCAGTAACCTCGCAGAAACGGCACCAGCTCAGGAGTCACGGATGCTGCCGGAGGAGATTGAATTAAATTAGGATTGCACCATTCCATATCTTCGACTCGGTTCACTACAAGTCCCAATATTTTCCTACCTGTGGCCTGACTCCCTGCTTTCTGCTTCCCAGGGGTTTGCCCATCTCCATGAATGACAATGGCTCGGCAAGTTGAGCTCCCCATGGATTGTTCATATAAAGGGGTTAGGCCAATTAAATGGCCTAGATCAGCCAGCCAAAGGATTTCACCCCGCCAATTGTAAATTCCCATGACCCAAGCAGGCATTTGGGGAATCGGTACAATTTGACCCAGGGGCACCGTTAACACTTCTGTAATCTGATGCACCGATAATAGGGCTGTGGTATCTGGTATCAAATGAAAGCGTAAAAATTGTTGTCCAACTCCCACGGCTTGGGCTGGGGTGAGAGTTCCTGCCTGGGTCATGGCAGTTGCACTCCTGGACAAAGGCTGAAGAGCCATCACGAAATCTCCTTGATATTACGGTCTCAGGCTTAGCCCTAATTTTTTATTAGCTGCTTCACGGTTCTGAGTAGTTCGTCTTGGTCAACGGGTTTAGGCATATAAGCATCTGCCCCTTGCTTCATGCCCCACAACTTGTCCATATCAGTGCCTTT
>JAYKHH010000563.1:0-5259 GCA_035285265.1 Leptolyngbyaceae cyanobacterium
ACGCAAGCCTATGATATCTACGGCAAAATGAATGCCTACGATCGCATGGCTCAGATCTATCTCGCTCAAAAAAATCAACCGAGGGCGATCGCGGCTTTAAAACAAGGTTTGGCGTTGGCAAAACAACTCCGTTATCGGGAAGACTATTTTGCTAAGCAAATTGAGCAGGTGAGCCAGTCTCAACCCCAATAAGCTGCTATCTCATGGATTTAGAGGGATTAGAAGATTTTCCAAAAGAATGGATTGCCGTAGGGGCGTCCCCATGTGGGTGCCCTCAATCTATCGGGCACCCACAAGGGGATGCCCCTAACACCGATTTAGAGGATCCCCTACTGTTTGGCTCCTTTCAAGCCTAGAGTAAAGGGTGATGACTCTCATTCCTATCAATACCCTTCCGATGACTTCTCGCAAAATCCAATCTATCTACACCGATGGAGCTTGCTCTGGTAATCCTGGCCCTGGCGGGTGGGGAGTGGTGGCTTATTTCACCGATGGGTCAGTGCATGAGCTAGGTGGGGCAGCGGCTGACACCACCAATAACCGCATGGAAATGCAGGCCGCGATCGCAGCGCTCCAGTTTCTAGAAGCCTCTGGACAAACAGAACCCATTACTCTTTATACGGACAGCGAATATGTCAAGAATGGAACAACTAAGTGGGTAGCAGGTTGGAAAAAAAAGGGTTGGAAAACAGCCCAAGGCAAACCAGTTTTGAATCAAGATCTTTGGCAAGTCTTAGATCAAATTAATTCTCGGTTTAATTCTCGGCAACTCCAGTGGGAGTACGTACGGGGCCATGCAGGGAATGAGGGAAATGAACGCTGTGATGCGATCGCCCGTGCTTTTTCCCTAGGAAGACCGATTCCCCTGAAGCAACCTTCTGTATCCAAGGCTTCTCCCCCTTCGTCAGCAGTTCTATCCGCTGATTCCGCTAAGTCTGATCTAGGCATTACTTCTGATACAGATACAACAGATGTCAAAGTTGTCAGTACCGTACAATCCGATTTAAGCCTTCCCCTTCCTAGCACAAACACAATAATGACCGACTCAACAACGCCTGCTGCGATCGATATCCTAGATGAATTGCCTCGTGAAGTGAGGGTCGCTCAGCTCCGGAACATGGTAGAGACCTTACACATCGCCGACGAAATTGCTAAGCAAGCCTATCTGGTTACTAGCTCCGAATTAGCGGACTTGATGGACGTAAATGCCAGTGCAGTCACAAGTCGGGGGGATAATTGGGTGTGGCGTAACTGGGTCGTTTCCCGAGTTCGACGCGAAGGGAACCAAATTCTTTGGCAACTGGAGCGAGTCGATTAGGGTATGAAGGGAAAACAGGAGAAACGGGAATGGTTTCGCGTGGCTCTCCAGTTACGCGGCTCGGTGATCCCATCTATTTTGCCTCGCACAGTTCTGTGTGGATGCTTTGGTCTGGTGATTTCCGGCCTTTTTGCAGCGGGCTTCCCGGTATCTCAACCTATTTTTGGCACGGTGATCCCTAGCATTGTCTTGGGCTTGCTGCTGGTATTTCGGACGAACACGGCCTATGAGCGGTTTTGGGAGGGACGTAAATGTTGGGGAACCCTCAACAATTCCACCCGAAACCTAGCTCGACGGATTTGGATTGCGGTGGTTGAGCGAGAACCCCAGGATCGGACTGAAAAAATAGCAGTCTTGAAACTTTTGGTTGCGTTTGCGGTCGCCATGAAACTCCATCTCCGCCAAGAACCGGTTAATAGTGAATTAGAACACCTAGTTTCATCTAACCAATACCTCAAACTCCAAGGCATGAATAATCCTCCTTTAGAAATTGCCTTTTGGATTGGAGATTATCTCCAAGAGCAATACTACCGAGGAGGATTGAAGTGGCATGAACTGCATGCGACGAATCGGTTATTGAACGACTTGGTAGACATGCTAGGCGGTTGTGAACGAATTTTGAAAACCCCAATGCCCCTTGCCTATGCCATTCACCTAAAGCAGTTATTACTGATCTATTGCCTGCTCTTGCCCTTTCAAATGGTGCATGATTTACAGTGGTGGACTTGCCCAATTGTGGCTTTAATCAGCTTTACGTTGTTTGGTATCGAAGAAATTGGGATTGAGATTGAGAATCCTTTTGGGCATGATGCCAATGACTTACCCTTAGATGCGATCTGCGCCACGATGCTTCGCAACATTGAGGATTTAATCACCCTGACTCCCAGGAGTTGTTCTTTCACAAACCGCGTTAAGAAGTCCCAGGTCAAGACCCCTACGCTCTTACCCAGTGGTTCAGGGCTGGCTAGTCAGGAATTAGAATCCTGATCTTCGGACCGAGAGTCTTCTTAGCCCCCCTACCCCCCCAATTCTGGGGGGGATCGGATTGGCCATGACTTATCTAATTACTATCGCTAGCTCTCTGATAGCCCCCTAACCTCCCAATTCTGGGGGGGATTCAAATTCCCAGTCCCCCAGGATATAGCCCTATGCCTTCGGCAGGCTGCGCCAACGGGCATTCCAGAAAGGGGGATTGAGGGGGCGAATGCAGGGGGTTGGGGACTTCGCAAACAGGTTGTTAGGAATCGCGGAGGGACGTTGTGGAAGTCTCCACGCTACCCTTGGCGGTCAGGCGTTCTAGGTAACAGGCTCCTGAAACTAAGGCGGGCAGGGTTAGGTTGATGGAGATCAATCGGATCAGATGACCTGCCGTAACAACCTCAACATTGCGATCTAAAACGAGGGCAAGCAGGATCATTTCTGGAGATCCGCCGGGGGAGGCGACCAACAAACAGGTGAGCCAATCCCAATCGGTTAGCAGCAGGGCAATTCCGGCGGAGAGTAATCCTGCTAGCAAGGTGAGGGCTACGGGAATTGTTGCACAAGCAATGGTGAGCCGACCCAATTGAGGATCCATCCCCCAGTACTCTCCGATGGTGATGCCTAGAAGAATTTGACCGATCAGGTTTAAAAAGAGGGGTAAATGGAAATTCGTGGGATGGGCGAAGGGGAGTAAGCCGAGTAGGGAATTAAACTCTAAACCTACTAGGATTGAGCATAGAAATGCAGCTACGGGGATTTTCCAGTAAGTCCCTAGGGAAGCAGCCCCTAGGGTGAGGGATAAAACTAAGGCCAGCCACAATACGTAGGTTGCATCAACGTTTGCTAGATTTGGAGTGAAGGCAGCCAAGGTGGCATTCAGGTTATGAGGCGTGGAGACATGGGCAATGCTCGGCATGATCAAGATCACCGTTGTAAACCGGATTAACTGCACGAGGGACACTAGGGCTACATTGCCTCCATGATCGGCGGAGATACTGGCCATCACCCCAATATTGCCGGGGACGGTGGCGAGCAGGGCGGTGAGCAGATCTGTCTTTGCGATCTGTGAATAGAGATAGCCAATCAGGCCACCACTGAAGAGTAGAAACAGGGTTAGCAATCCAAAGATCGGGAGTTGGGCCGTGAGGGTTGCCAAATCGCTCTGTTGGATAGAAAACCCAACGGTTAGACCCACCAGCATTTGCCCAGCCTTGCGGGAATTGCGGTTCGGTTCGGTTTGCCCCTTGATGAAGGTGCGATCGCAGTAAAACACCACGGCTCCCGCCAGAATTCCCCCTAATATCCAAGCGCCTCCGTCTATGCCTAGCAGCACCAGGCAACAACCGATCAGGAGCGCCAGAATCAGTTCTAGAGCAATCAGGAGATAGGGTTTGGCCCAGGGAATGCTCAATTTCAAGGGCTGAAGGATGCTTCTGATCACAGGGCAACTCCCCACACGTTGCTGATTTCTAGGATGCGATTAAGGTAGGAGGCTATAGGTGCCATTCTCGATCAGAATAAAAATTCCTAGACCCATCAAGACAAAGGGGACGATCCTTTCTCCATAGCGAGTCAAGGTGTCGGCAATCAGGGGGCGGCGGGTTAGAAAGTAAGCAATCGCACACCATGCGCCCAGCAATAGGAAGAACACACTAAGGGTGAGTCCTAAACTAGCCCAGTTGGTGCTGGCAAATAAAGGGACATAGATGCCGATGTTATCACCCCCGTTGGCAAAGGTAACGGCTGCAACTTGGTAGGTTTGGGGAGCCAGAAGACTGGCTATGACTGACGGTTTGATGGCATCTGGGTTGACTGTTAGGGTTGGAACGGGCTCGTCTTCCTCTTCTTCTCGCTGGAGAAGTTGGTGCATCCCAATGGCGATGGGGACAATTCCCAGAAGTCCGATCCAGGCTTTGGGTAGAATTAAGGCTCCAAAAAATCCTGGCAAGCTTGCCAAAATCAAAAGGGTAAACCCTAAATACTGACCTGCCACAATATGTTTGGTTCGGAAGGTGCTATTCACCTGGGCAAAGAAGATCATCAAGATCACGATGTCATCAATATTCGTGGCAACAAAAGATGCGATCGCGGTCACTAGAACCTGTGTGAACCAACTCATGGGGCTGTTCTGAAAAACTAGGGATGGATCAGTGTTAACGGATTTCTGCTGTCAGTAGCAAATGAGGCACTGTAAAAAAATCTGTCTCCATAGCCATCCTATGGGAAATAGTCACCTTCACTACTGTCTTGTTGACTGAAAATGAACCGGAGCAGAGCGATCGCTCACCCTAGGACTGCCTCGATAGCACAGGACGTAAAAAAGGATTGCACTTGATCTCCGGCTCTGCTCTCTTTATAGGTTTTTCACATTTCCCCTCTAACTTGGGAACAGGATTCAATCTGATTGATAGGTGACCGCAAAAAATATTACTTAGGTCAGGGCACTGTCATACCCCTACCGCAAGGATTACCCAAGTGCCGCCTATATCTATTAGATCCAGGTGGAAAGCAGCGGCGCAATCCCCTGCTTTCACCATTCAAGGAGTTCCCTCCTCAAAAAAGGGACATATTGTTGGACACGGATTCATAAAAGCTCAGAAATACAAAGCTAAAAATACAAGACCACCATGTCATTGGAACCCAAATCACCTGATCCTCAACCCCAAGAGATAAGTATGACCACCCAACGCACTCTCCAGGCAATTCAGCAGATGGAAAATCTTCAGAACCTATACACTGCTGCCAGCATAGGAATCATCTCACCTGAAGAATTAGAGGCGCAACTGAGAAAAATCCATGACACCTCAGAGTCTTCCCAGTAGGGAAAGGCTGTATTCAGAGGGGAGAATAGAAGATAGCGTAGCAGCCATCAAAAATGCCCCGATGAGAATCTTGCTAGTAGAAGATGACCGCTTACTAAGTGTCGCTTTAACAGACCTATTGATAGCCCACCATTACCT
>JAYKHH010000564.1:0-3069 GCA_035285265.1 Leptolyngbyaceae cyanobacterium
TGCCTGGGGGGCTGGGCTGCTAGTAACTGCTGGCGGTTGGTAGGGAGGCTCTACCTCAGCTTCTGTGTATTCATCCTCTACGTAGGCATTTCTGAGCAAACTGCCCTGAGGCTCGGATGCAAAAACCTGCTCAGTAGGAATGAAGTCAGAGGCAGTGCGACTCTGTTCTAGCAAGGGGTGAGCCGTGGATTCTTGACCTGGGAACTGGGCTGAATCGTAACTAACATTGGTGAATAAAGTACCCTGATGCAGGGGATTGAGGCGAGCGGGCGCAGGTTCACTACTATGTCTCAAATGAACCTGCACTTCATAGGCTGAGGATTGGATCTCAGGTGGACTGGGTGGAGTGGGTACCGGAACCCGAATTCCCATCACCTCTAGTGCCCGGATTCTAGCTCGATCCTCTGCGACTTCTAGGGCTTCTGCTGCCGCCATGCCAGTTGCCAAGGTTACGCCACCCACTTGTACAGAAGCGCGAACCACATAGTTTCCTTGATGAATCTGCAATAGTTCGGAAGTCAGACAGCCCATCGGATAACGACTCTGGAACTGAGTTAACACCTCTTGGGAGGCAGATTGTGATCCCACAGTCGAGAGTGCAGCATCATTACTGTCCGCTTGATTGTCCCTAATCACAGGCATGGTGACACCGTGGCTCGAATATTGCAGGGCTACAACAGATTGCATTAGATTGATCAGCTATCCGCCTCAAGCGGAAATTGAAAGGGAAAGAACTTAAGATTAAAGCCCTAATTGTCCCATCTACAAGGGGGAGTTGGTTTTTTTATTTACTTCGACCTCCTTTGATTTTAAGGCTACCGTATATCCATCAGTCTTTAGTTGGGTGTTTCGGGCTCCTTTAGCCCCCTTTTGGCCCCCGTTTGGCCCCCAATTCTGGGGGACTTTGATCGTGAGAAGCCCCCCAGAATTGGGGGCTAGGGGGCTGAGAGGGGTTGGGTATACACTGTAGGATTTTAAGGGGAGTGTTGGAATTACACCCGAAACTGTTAGAAGATTTGTTGCTTTATTGAGGTAAATTAATTTCATTCCCTGAAGCAGTGGCAAATCATGCTGAATATTGCTCGCGCCTTAGAGAATGACCGACTCTTAAGAGCCTTAACTGGATTCAATCGGAACGCCTTTGACGAGTTCAGGACTTACGCACTTGCAACGAATTAATAAGGGTTTTGTGTTTGACCTCGAACAGGGACATTCCCATCAGTAGATGTATCGCCATGGGGAGCGATCGCACCCTTCGCCAATCGCAGGTATTATCCGGATTAAAGCTGGAAATTTTGGAACAAGCCCTGCAACGCAGCCGCCAAGAGAATCAATCGGCAACCACTGCTTGGTTAATGGAACAGTTTCGGGTTTAAGCCTGGGGTTCTCCCAATAGGACTAACGAGCAATTGAGAGATTGGACAATCTGAGTCGTGACCTCACTGACTGCTAACCCTCCCGTCGTTCGATAGCGAACCGTGTGCAACATGACTAAATCAACGTCTTCAGAGGCTTGCAGAATTGCACCCGCAATATTACTGCTTTGAACCGTCTGAATCGTCATCCTGTCATCTACATGCCAGCTTGCTGCAATGGTCGATAGGCGATCGCAAAATTCAGTTAATTGGGCTGCTGGGATCTGGGGATGGCTCACATGCAAGAGAATCACCGTTGCTTTGTTCACATCGGCTAAGGCTTGGGCGAGTCGAATCGTGCGTAAGGTTTCTGGAGAAAAATCATTAACAGGTACTAAAACACTTTGAATTTCCGTTGGGCTCACCAGTAACCTAACGACTGCCACTGGACAATGAGCGGCACAAATCACACTATCAATGACATTGCCAAACAATCGGGCTCGGAACCCGGTGGTGCGCGACCAGCCCATGACAATTAAACTGGCATCTTGCTCTCGGCTGAGGCGGCTAATCCCAGTCGCGACATCATCATCGATGCGAATTGCAGTCTGGGTTGGCACCTGAAACTCTTGACCTAGGGCGATCGCCATTTGTAGTCGTTTCTGGTTCCGCTCAAACAGGGATTCCAACTGGGGGTGATCCATGTAAGCAGAGGCTTTGACAATTGCCACCGGAACTATCCGCCCCGATTCATGACGCGCCAACAGGGCGGCCATTTCAATCAAAAACCGCTGGGTTTTAGGGTTATAGGTAGGAACCACGATCGTGAAGGGAAGCTCAGTTGCTGGGTCGCTTGAGGGGGAGTGATGAGTCACCCAAGGCAATTCTAAAGAATCGAGATCCGTAGATGGAATGGGCACTTGGGGCGCAAATCGAGCCGTAATCATCGGGCCAAGTACAGAAGTCACCACCATAAGGACAAGGACACTGTTGAGCATTCCTTCGCCCAGCAACCTTTCCCCTGCGGCATTGAGGGTTTTATAACCGACCAGCGTGGCAGCGAGGGTGGCAGCCACTTGGGGTAGGGACAAGGACCACATGGTTAGCAACTCTGGGGTGTTGTAGCGATAGAGCCATTTAGTCAACAGAGCGGCAATAAACTTACTGCCGATCAACCCCCCGACGATGGCGAGGGTGAGCCAGAGAGCGCCTAAGGTTTTAACAAAAGCAGGGAGATTGATCAACAGCCCCATATCGATAAAGAAAAAGGGAATGAACAACACACTGCCCACAAATTCCACTTTTTCTTTGACAGGACTACTGCCTAATACATCATTCACTGCTAACCCTGCCAGAAATGCCCCGACAATCTGTTCAACACCCACCACTTGCGCCCCGACGGATGCTAAGAATAGCGCAAGTAGAATGAATAGAAATTGATTGCCTTCGGCATCGCCCGATCGCCGGAAGAATTCTTTGCCTGCTCGGTCAAACCCTATCAAAACTATGACTGAATAGATCGCTAGCCCAATTAATAGGGTTGCAAAGCTAGCTAAGGTAAACGAGCCGACGTGAATGCCCACACACACGGCTAGTACAAGTAAAGCAGCGGTATCCGTAATAATGGTGGCTCCGATGGTTACCATCACGGCTTGATTGGAGACAACCCCCAATCGGCTGACGATGGGGTAAGCCAACAGGGTATGGGAAGCTA
>JAYKHH010000565.1:0-5237 GCA_035285265.1 Leptolyngbyaceae cyanobacterium
CTGGGGGTTTCCCTGACGATTACTTTCGTTATCAGTCAACTGCAAGAAAGCCAAAAGAAGATTCAAAAACTCAATCAGCAATTACTTCAGGACAAGGCGGAACAACTGGGCATGGCTTTGGCTGCGGCCCAGATGGGTCTGTGGGACTGGAATATCCAAACAGGAGAAATTCGTTGGTCACCGGAGCATGAACAACTATTGGGATTGGCTCCTGGCACCTTTGATGGCAAATACGAAACCTTTGATGCCCGTCTGCATCCCGACGATCGGGAAAGATTGAACCAAGCCGTTCAACAAGCCATCCAAACCCAAAACCCCTACCAGCATGAGTTTCGGGTGATTTGGCCCGATGGCAGTATTCACTGGATTGAAGGACGGGGGCAAGCCTTCTATGACGCAGAGGGGCAACCGTTCCGTATGACCGGAACAGTCATGGAGATCGGAGAACGCAAGCAAGCAGAATTGCAACTGCAACAACAGTTTGAGCAACAACGCCTGATCGTGGAAATTACCCAACGGATTCGGCGATCGCTCAATCTTCAAGATATTCTCCAAGCTACGGTGGATGAAGTTCGACAGTACCTACAAACCGATCGCGTGATCATCTTCCAGTTTGATCCAGGCTGGAGTGGTAGGGTCGTAATTGAGTCGGTGGGAGATAACTGGACAGCGATTTTATCAACCCAGATCTATGATCCTTGTTTTGCTGAATCCTACGTTCAACCCTATCAACAAGGTCTAGTAACTACAAAATCTGACATCTATACCGCTGGAATAGGGCCTTGCCATCTTGAACTTTTGGCAAATTTCCAGGTGAGGGCCAACCTCGTAGTTCCCATCCTTCAGGAAGAAGAATTGTGGGGATTACTGATTGCTCACCACTGCCTAGCTCCTCGTGAATGGCAATCCGCAGAGATCGATCTGTTGAAACAAGTTGCTAGCCAGGTGAGTATTGCCCTCCAGCAATCTACGTTGTTTGAACAGGTGCAGACAGAACTCAAGGAGCGTAAACAGGCAGAACTGGCGTTGCAGAGAAATGAAGAAAAACTCAGATTGTTGATTAAATACGCTCCTGCCAGTATTGCGATGTTCGATCTCAATATGTGCTACCTCATGGCAAGTCAGCGGTGGATTGAAGACTATCAATTAGGCGCAATCGAATCCCTTCTGGGTCAATCTCACTACGAGATTTTTCCTGATCTTCCAAAGCATTGGCGGCAGGTTCACAAGCGCTGTTTAGGAGGGGCAATTGAAAGATGTGAGGAAGATCTCTACATCAGAGAAGATGGCACACAGCAATGGATATGCTGGGAAATTCGCCCCTGGTATGCTGCCGATCAAATTGCTGGAATCGTCATCTTTACTGAGGAGATTACTGAACGCAAACAAACTGAGATCGCCCTACAGCAACTCAATGCTGAATTAGAACAGCGAGTCACAGAACGTACAGAGGAGCTAACCACTGCCAACGATCGCCTGCTCATTTTATTAAGGGAACAACAACAAGCCCAAAAGGTACTGGAAGAGCAAGCCCAACTCCTAGAAGATCTTTATAACAATGCACCCTGTGGCTATCACTCGCTGGACGCAGAAGGCACCATCGTTCGGATGAATGATACAGAACTAAGCTGGCTAGGCTATACCCGCGATGAAGTCCTCAACAAAAAGAAACTTGCAGATTTTCTGACTCCTGATGCTCAACAGCTTTTTTATCAGAACTTTCCTAAATTGAAACAGCAGGGTTGGATTAATAATTTGGAATTTCAGATGGTAACCAAAGATGGCTCGACCCGCTGGTTCAACTTGAATACAACCGCGCTCAAGGATGAGGCAGGAAATTTTCTGATGAGTCGTTCTAGCGTGTTTGGTATTGATGCTAGAAAACAAGCAGAAGCAGCCCTGCAACAGCAAATTAGACAGGAACAGTTGCTCTGGAGCATTACCCAATCCATTCGCCAATCCCTAGATTTGGATACGATTCTGAATGCGGCTGTGACTGAGGTTAGGCAGCTATTACAAGTAGATCGCGTGGCGGTGTATCGCTTTAATTCGGATTGGAATGGAGACTTTATTGCAGAATCCGTTGATACAGGTTGGGTGAAACTCGTAGAACCCGATATCTGCAAGATCTGGGAAGATACCTATTTGCAAGAAACTCAAGGCGGTCGCTTCCAAAATCACGAGATTTTGGCTGTCCCAGACATTTACAAAGCTGACCTTCAGCCCTGTCATATCGAACTCCTGGAACAGTTTCAAGCCAAAGCCTATGCGATCGCCCCGATCTTCTCTGGGAAAAATCTCTGGGGCTTGTTAGCGCTCTACCAAAATGCCAGCCCTCGTCATTGGCAAACCTGGGAGATCGAATTACTCGAACAAATTGCTAGCCAACTGGCGATCGCCCTCCAGCAATCCCAACTCTATGAACAACTGCAAACTGAACTGCACGAACGTCAGCAAGCAGAATCCATCCTGCGCGAGGCAGAGCGACGCTGGCAATCGCTGCTCAATAACGTGCAATTAGTTGTGATAGGACTGGATCAAGGGGGAAACGTAAATTACGCCAATCCTTTTTTCTTCAAACTAACGGGTTATACCGAAGCAGAGGTTATTGGTAAAAATTGGTTTGAAACCTGTATTCCTGAAGCTGAGCATGAACAATTGCCAACTGTTTTCTCAGAAGTATTGCACTCCAATGCCCATCCCTACTATCAGAACTTGATTTTGACGAAATCGGAGGAGACGCGATTGATTGCTTGGAATAACACACCCTTAAAAGATGCGAATGGAAATATTATCGGTACTATTAGTATTGGCGAAGACATCACAGAACGACAAAAAATAGAGCGAATGAAGAATGAGTTTATTGGCATTGTCAGCCACGAACTCCGCACGCCCCTCACATCCATTCGAGCCTCCTTGGGATTGTTGAAAATCGGAGTGTATAGCCAAAAGCCAGATAGATTCAACCGGATGATTGAGATCGCCATGATTGATAGCGATCGCCTCGTCCGTTTAGTAGATGACATCCTCGATTTAGAACGCTTGGAGTCCGGGCAAATCGTTTTAACAAAGACTCCCTGTAACGCAGCAGACTTAATCCAACAAGCGGTTAGGAGCGTGCAAGCGATCGCCACCCAACACAACATTCATCTGGTCACTCATCCCCTGCCAGTCGAGATTTGGGTCGCCAGCGATACCATTATTCAAACCTTAGTAAACCTCTTAAGTAATGCCATTAAATTCTCGCCTGCCGATTCCACGATTACCGTGAGTGTTCAACAACAAGCCGATTCCCTACTCTTTCAAGTCAGGGATCAAGGCCGGGGTATCCCAGCAGACAAGCTAGAAATGATTTTTGGACGATTTCAGCAAGTGGATGTCTCAGATTCTCGCCAAAAAGGAGGGACTGGGCTTGGGCTAGCAATTTGCCATAGTATTGTGCAAAAGCACGGTGGACAGATTTGGGCTGAAAGTATTCTCGGCGCAGGCAGCACCTTTTTCTTTACCTTGCCCCTATCTTTAAAGGAAGCCCCATGAGTTCCAAACGAATTTTGATCGTGGATGATGAGGAGCGCATTCGAGAGCTAGTCCAAGCCTGCCTGGAAGATCTAGGAGGCTGGGATACGCTTACGGCAGCATCGGGACAAGACTGTTTACACGTTGCTCAAACCCAAGCCGTGGATGCCATTCTGCTGGATGTGTCAATGCCTGATATTGATGGAACGGACGTATATCGGCAATTGCAAGAACACCCGGCCACTCAAACGATTCCCGTCATTTTTCTCACAGCAAAAGTGTTGCTGAGCGATCGCGCCCGCTTTGCCCAAATGGGAGTCATGGGCGTGATCACGAAACCCTTTGATCCCGCCACCATTAGCGAAGAAGTCGCCACCCTATTAGGCTGGGAAGCATGAAATCCCTGCCGCATCTTGGAGGGTGTCCAGGTTTAAGAGGATGTTTTAAGAGGTATCACTTGTGAGGTTCAGCACGGGTTGATCCCCCCTCCCCCCCTTAAAAAGGGGGGCAATCAGTTCCAAGTCCCCCTTGCTAAGGGGGATTGAGGGGGATCTTCCTGTCCAGGTTTAAGAGGATGTTTTAAGAGGTATCACTTGTGAGGTTCGGTACGGGTTGATCCCCCCTACCCCCCTTAAAAAGGGGGGCAATCAGTTCCAAGTCCCCCTTTTTTCTAGCGCAGCGGCGCGTGAGCGCGGGGATTGAGGGGGATCTTCCAGGTTTTGATCTAGACAATAGGACTTTTAAAACATCTTCTAAACCAAGCGCCTCAGGGTATCTAGCAAGACCTGTTGATCAAATCCACCTTTTGTAATGTAGGCATTTGCGCCTGCTTCGGCTCCTCGGCGTTTATCTTCATCGCTGGCCAGGGACGTAACCAGAATAATCGGCAGTTCATTGTACTCCCGCTGTTGGCGAATTTTGGCTGCTAGGGCTAGCCCATCTAGGTTAGGCATCTGAACATCGGAAACCACGGCATCAAAGGCACGGGTTTTGAGCTTATTAAAGCCATCCAATCCATCCACGGCAGTGACCACCTCGTAGCCTGCGCCTTCTAGAATCCGTTTCTCCTGAGTGCGGATTGTAATCGAGTCTTCTACTAGCAGAATGGTGGGTTTTTTCTTCACCTCGACGAGCGATCGCTGTGGAGCCGCCAGTCCCGATCTCCGACGCACAGACTTGACTAGATCCTGGGGATTCAAAATCATACACACCTCTCCGGTGCCCAAGATCGTCGCTCCGGTGACATTGCGAACTCGCTTCAGTAATCGACTCTGGGGCTTGAGCACCACATTTTGCTCATCCAGCAGGGCATCCACAATCAAGCCTAACCGCTCCATCCCGACTTGCAGGATGATGCAGGGTAGCTTTTTCTTCTCAGAAACAGTGGCATCCGGTGTGAAGGACAACTCTAGGAGATCTGCTAGCCAAGCCACGGAAATCGGTTGACCATTCAGGAGGAGCGTCTTAGATCCCTCAATCGCAAACAAATCCTGCTGGGCGACTAACAGCGTCATTTGCACAAACTCAACGGGAATGGCATAGACAATCTGATTGACCTCCACGATCAACACATGGGTTGTTGCCAAGGTCGTATCCACCCGCACCCGGAAGGTACAGCCCATACCCGGAGAAGATTCTAGCTGAATAATGCCCTTGAGCCGCTCCACATTGGTGCGAACTACATCGAGTCCTACGCCTCTACCCGATACTTCAGTGACAGC
>JAYKHH010000566.1:0-6070 GCA_035285265.1 Leptolyngbyaceae cyanobacterium
ACCCTGGAGGAGTTTCTGAAACTGCCAGAAACCAAACCTGCCAGTGAATTTATAGACAATCGCATTGAACCAAAACCCATGCCTCAGGGAAAACACTCGCGGTTGCAACTGAAATTTTGTAACGCAGTCAATGCAGTAGCGGAAGAGGCCCAAATTGCGATGGCATTTCCAGAATTGCGCTGCACATTTGGCGGGCGATCGCTCGTACCCGATGCAGCCGTATTCCGTTGGGATCAGATTCCGTTGGATGCCGCAGGAGAAATCGCGAATGGATTTGAGTATCCTCCTGACTGGACAGTAGAAATTCTATCTCTAGAACAGAAAACCACAAAGGTGATTCGTAATATTTTACATTGTCTGAAGTATGGCGCTCAGTTAGGCTGGTTGATTGATCCTGAAGAACGGGTGATTTTGGTGTTTCGTCCTGACCAGATTCCAAGTGAGTATACGGGAGACGATATTTTACCCGTTTTACCTGGGTTGGAGATTAACTTAACCGTCAATCAGGTATTTGGCTGGTTGAAGGGGCGACTTTAGGCGATTGACTAACCTTCCTGCTCCCACTGTTGGGAGCAGGGATGAGGGCAGGAAGAATGAACCACCCTCCCGTAACCCCCAAATTTAAGCAGCGGCTTCTTAGCTATGCGAAAACCTGTGGTGGTTTCGTGGAAGACATCCAGTTCTACAAGGGAAACGCCTTTGCACAAGCCAGCATCATCTTGCAGATCCAGCTAAATCCCTATCTCTAGCGGATTTCATCTAGCGTTTTAAGTCATTGGCAACTGCCAAATATCGGTATGGGGTTAAGCAATGGGGTTGGGAACCTTTTATCGGCAAGTTATGGCAGCGCAATTATTACGAACACATTATTCGAGATGAGCGATCGCGGGATCATCTCCGTCACTATATTGCGGAAAACCCTTCTTTGTGGAATCAAGATCAATTACACCCGCAGGTGGCATCTCAATGGTGAAATAAGTTCAATATAAAAATCACAGAAAACAGTCAAGCCTAACCTACAGAAATATTGCATCCTTCCCGATTCAGTAGCATAGTGAAAAGCATTAGACACAGGGAAAAGTAAAGGGGAAACCAGGATGCAGCGAACTATTGAAGTATTGCCAGACCAACCCGCATTGATTCAGCGATCGCTGGAACTAGTGCTCAATCACCTCCAGTCTGCCATTCAAGCACGGGGACAGTTTACGATTGCCCTGTCTGGCGGTAGCACTCCCAAGCCCTTGTATGCAGCGATCTCCGCCCAAGACCTACCCTGGGAGCAAATCCATGTATTTTGGGGAGATGAGCGGTACGTTCCCCATGATCACCCGGATAGTAATTTTCTGATGGCACGTCAGGCTTGGTTAGATCGTGTAGCTATTCCTGCGGCCAATATTCACCCCATGCCGACGGATGAAACGGATCCAGCGATCGCAGCTCAAAAGCATCAAGCTGAATTACAAGCATTTTTCCAAGTCCAGCCTGGGGAATTTCCCGCCTTCGACTTGATTTTGTTAGGCATGGGCGATGACGGCCATACGGCCTCTTTATTTCCCCACACTGCCGCCTTGAACATTCAAGATCAACTGATTACCGTGGGTAACAAAGATGGACAACCCCGCATTACCTTTACCGCTCCTTTCATTAATCAGGCGCGTTGCGTGATGTTTGTAGTTGCCGGGGCCAGTAAGCGTCCTGCCTTAGCTCAAGTGTTTGCTCCGACAGCCAATGAGCAAGAATATCCCTCCCGTTTAATCCAACCCCAGGGAGAGTTATGGTGGCTTCTTGATCAGGCTGCTGGTCAAGATCTCAAACTGTGATCTGGTTGCCCTACAGCACAGCACCAGACAAATCTACTGCGATAGGATGCTTCTATGAAAACATCACCTCCAGATATCATTGTGACCAGCCCTGATGGGGACTACCTGATAATTGTTGAGGTAAAGCCCAACGATGTTGGTAGCCGCAAGGAGGCTATTGAGCAGCTTAGATACCTAATGGCTAAATTTGGTTGCTCAGTTGGACTTGTGGTGACAGGAGGGCAGATTGTTCTCCTGCGTGATTCTTTCAAAGAGCCGAATGGTGAATCAGTGCATATCGCCAGTGAGGCAAAACTTCCAGATTTCTTGTTACCACCTGCCGATGAGCAATGGAAAGGTGAACCTAGGCTGGAGTTTGAATCGCGAGTCCAGCGATGGCTGGAGAACTTGAAACGTACCACCAATCTGGACAACTTCCCAGATGATTTGAAAGCCCTACTCAGTGAACCTATTCTGAGTCTTCTGAGGCTTGGTGAAGTCAGGGCTGCTCGTCCCAGATGGAGTAAGGTAGCCAGTTGAAGCCTACAGCAGTCCTTGTGGAAACAAACTGGGTCGTCGATGTGGTTGCGCCAGCACATTTGCAGAGCCAGCAAGCTGCTCAGCTACTTTCCCGTGCTAATAATGGCGAGTTTGAACTGGCTGTATTGGCAGCAATACTTGTGCGGGCTGAGGATCTGCGACAAAAGGGACACTCATGGGTTGGTTTTTGTGAACTCGATTCCGATCTGCAACCCTGGGACAAATCTGGTGCTTGGAAACCTAGTCTTCGTAGTCTCTATGATGCATCTCGGGTTTGGGTTTATGCAGATTTCTTAGTGGAAGATATAGACAAGGTTCCCCAGGAATGGATCCAATTAAGAACTCCGCCGCAGGCGGGTGGAGCCTGAAACAGCCATCTTGTTTAGTGATTTCTGATGCCCGACGGGGCAAGGAATATGCCCGTGATAGAATTCAAAAAAGCTGTAGAGCATTCATCTAAAGAGCTTGAATGATGGGAGCAAATTTATGCAAAAACATTTTTTTACTGCTTTAGCTATAAATGCTGATTCCTCTCCTGCTCATTGACAGTCTCAGAGAATCTAAACGAAGTTTTTAACTCAGACACTTAAAATCACTTCAAGCTATGGCCTTCAATCCCGTTGAGCGAGTCTCGAAATTTTTCAAAGACCAGTTCTGGGTTAGCGACGAGAAACTTGCTGAGGTCTTGGTCAGTGTCAGAGATGGTTTACCAACGATAGAAGTCCTATTAATCGGTAAAACCCAAGCTGGGAAAAGCTCCATTGTGCGGGGTTTGACTGGGGTTTCGGCTGAGATTGTAGGGCAGGGGTTTCGACCTCATACTCAACATACCCAGCAGTATAATTACCCGTCTAATGATGTACCTATCTTGACGTTTACTGATACGGTTGGGCTGGGGGATATCAATCAAGATACCCAAACCATTATTGAAGAACTGTGTGCCGATCTAGAACAAAGCCGTAAAGCTAGAATTCTAGTCTTAACAATAAAAATTACAGATTTTGCGAATGATGCACTGGTACAGGTTATGCAAAGGTTGCGGCAACGGTTTCCCCAAATGCCCTGCCTCTTAGTCATTACCTGTTTGCATTTGCTGTATCCTCAAAATGCCGATCACCCAGAGTATCCCCCTGCTCTGGAACCTATCAATAGAGCTTTTATAACCCTTCAAAAAGATTTTACCGATCTGTGCGATCGCACCGTTCTGATTGACTTCACACTACCGGAAGATGGCTATCAGCCTGAGTTTTATGGTTTAGAAGCATTACAAACTGCGATCGCGGATCTGCTACCGGAAGCCGAAGCCAAGGTCATTCGAGAAGTGGTGGATCAAGAGCAAGCGTTGCAAAAACAATTGGGTCATCTCTATAAAGGGGTGGCGCTGCGCTACTTATCCACCTATGCCGTTTTAGCAGCCACTATTTCTGCTGTCCCCTTACCCTTTGCTACCATGCCAGTTCTGACCGCTACACAAGTCTCCATGGTAGTGCTACTAGGCAATTTGTATAACCAGACACTGAGCCCTGCCCAGGCAGGGGGGTTAATTACCTCCATCGGTGGCGGCTTTGTGGCGCAAACCCTAGGACGAGAGCTAATCAAGTTGGTGCCTGGTTTTGGTAGTGTGGTCGCAGCTTCCTGGGCAGCAGCCTATACCTGGGCACTCGGAGAGGCGGCTTGCTATTACTTTGGTGAGTTGATGCAAGGTAAAAAGCCTGATGCGGAAAAGGTGCAGAATGTCATGAAAGATGCCTTTCGCACCGCCCAGGAGCGTTACAAAAACAGTTCCCAGCCCTCTAACCCGACCCATCAGCCATGATCCACTTAAAATCTTGGCAAGTTGCCCTCTTGGGCTTGCCGATCGCAGCAGTCTTATCGTTTTTGCTGATTGCGGCGGTCGTTCAAATTCAAACCTGGGGAATTTCGTGGATTTGGGGATTCGTGATTTTTGTGTTCGCAGGATGGCTCTGGCTATTGGCAAAATGGACACGCACCGAAATCGCAAACCGTGATGCATTGTCTGGTGATTGGCAAGCCTTTGCTACCCAGTCCTCTGCGGCATCGATGGAGGCTGCCGATAAAATCCGCCAAGTGGAAGCCATTCTGCAAACGGTGGTGCAAGAGTCCAGAACGGATCCCCCGATCTGGGAAGATATGCAAACCTTTTGGCAACGCTGCCAAACTGTAGTGCGTGAGATCGCCCAGGTTTATCACCCCAATGCTAAGAATCCGCTACTCAATATTTATATTCCTCAAGCCTATGGTCTGATTCGAGGGACGGTGGATGATGTAGACCAATGGATGCATCAGATGTCACCGATGCTGAACAAAATTTCAGTTGGGCAAGCCTATGATGCCTATGAAAAATATGGCCATTTTTCCCCTTGGCTAACCAGAGCCTTCCAGATCTGGAACTGGTCATTGTGGGTCAGAAATCCAGCAGCGGCGTTGGCTAGACAATCCAGCCAACGGTTGAATGAGCAAGCAACGCAGCAACTCCTGGCTAATGTCGGACAAATGGCGCGAGAATATGCGCTCCAGCATCTTTGTCAGCGAGCCGTTGCCCTGTATGGCAACACCGATCTGCCCTTTGCAGCCCAACGTCCCCGTTTAACGACCCAAACTCAAACCTTACGCGAGATTTTAGAACAGGCCGAGCCAAGCGATGAAATTCAGCAACAGCCTGTAGAAATCCTGCTGGTTGGGCGCACGGGGGCGGGCAAGAGTAGTTTGATGAATAGCCTATTTCAAGAGCAACTCGCGACGGTGGATCTGCTACCCAGCACCACCGAATGCCAAAAATTTACCTGGCAAGACGATATCGTGTTGTGGGATGCCCCTGGCTATGAACAAGTCCATCGCTCCGATCTCCGCGAACAGGTGTTGCAACTTGCTACCAGTGTCGATGTGCTGGTTTTAGTGACCCCTGCGTTAGATCCTGCCCTGCAAATGGATGTGGATTTTCTCAAGGCTATGAAAACCAGATCTCCAGACTTGCCGATAATCGTAGCTGTTACCCAGGTCGATCAAGTCAGGCCGTATCGCGAGTGGGAACCGCCCTATGATTGGCAATTTGGGAACCGCCCCAAGGAAATTGCCATCCGAGAAGCGACCCTGTATCGGGCGGTCGCGTTGCAAGATCTGTGCGATCGCGTTCTGCCAGTGGTTAGCGCCGATTCAGCCTTAGGTAGGCTAGCTTGGAACATCGAAGCACTATCAATACAACTCGTCGAAAGCCTAGAGCCTGCTCGACAAACTCGTGTGGCACGTTGGATGCACAGTGTTGAAACCCAAGCAACGGCAGCCGCGCAACTGATTAATCGCTTCGTTGTGCTTTTATCTACCGCTCAAGGTTTAGCGTCGATTCTGACCAATGCGATCGCCGTGGGACTTTTGCGTACCCAACTAAAAGGAATGGCAGCGATCGCCCCGCTGTTTACAGAACATATTCCAGTAGACCAAGCCCCTGTAATTGTCGGGAAAGTCTGGATGGCGTGGGACTTGTACAAACTCTTCACACCCAATGCCAAGTTACAAGACATGGATTGGGGTTCCCTGTCCCCACTCCTGATGAAAGGCTCTACCTCTCCCCAAGACGATACTTGGGCATTGGGCAATGCCTTGGTGGAGTACTGGACTCAAAATCTAGCACCAGAACAGCTTCAGCAAAGATTTGATTTTTATCGAAAACAGCGTTGCTAATCGTCGTAGACCTCGCAGTAGTAACTTGGCAG
>JAYKHH010000567.1:0-3757 GCA_035285265.1 Leptolyngbyaceae cyanobacterium
AAAATTTTTAATTCTAGAAATACTGGAAGTACCTTTCGGTTTTGCTGGCATCAAGTTGGTGGAGGTGTTTGGAGCCTTTCTGAGTGTTTTGATTGCCCTAGAAATTCTGGAAAATATCACTGCCTACTTGAAAACCAATGTAATTCAAGCGGAGTTGGTGATTACGACCTCATTAATTGCCGTTGCCCGTAAAATTATTATCTTGGATTTTGACAAAACCTCAGGGATTGATTTAATTGGATTGGCGATCGCGGTCTTTGCCCTCTCGATCAGCTACTGGATTATCCGGCGAACAGGCTCCCCCTCAGGACATTAACTCGCTATAAAGTATTAACCGATACGCCCAAATCGGTGAATCCTCACTAGCATAAATAAAGAAGTAATCCCTACAATCACCCCATGACTTCAACCCTTCTCACATCGCCTTCTGCCTCTCGTCTCAATACGCCAACCCTTCATCGTCTATCAAATGGCTTGACGATTGTAGCTGAGCAAATCCCGGTGGAAGCAGTTAATCTGAGTATTTGGCTAAATGTTGGCTCTGCCATTGAACCCGACGCAATTAATGGCATGGCGCATTTTTTAGAGCATATGGTGTTTAAGGGGACAGAGAAATTACAAAGTGGTGAGTTTGAGCGATTGATTGAGAAGCGGGGAGCTATTACCAATGCTGCTACGAGTCAAGACTACACCCACTACTACATCACCACGGCCCCCAAGGATTTTGCTGAACTTGTGCCGCTCCAACTTGACGTGGTCATGAATGCCAGTATTAACGATGAGGCATTTGATCGAGAGCGTAACGTGGTTCTAGAGGAGATCCGCCGCGCTGAAGATAATCCCCGTCGGCGTACCTTTCAGCGAGCCGTAGAAACTGCCTTTAGCCGTTTACCTTACCGTCGCCCCGTCCTGGGCTCCACACAAGTTATTGAGCATCTCAAACCCCAGCAAATGCGGGATTTTCACGCAGCGTGGTATCGCCCCCAGTCCATGACTGCGGTAGCCGTGGGTAATCTCCCAGTCGAGGAGTTGATTGGCATCATTGAAGCCGGAGTTAAGTCTGTACAGCGACCTGAACCCGTACTGTTAGATACCCGTTCCCTGCTTGCTAACTTTCCTAGCTTCAGCCCAGAACCTGCGTTTGAAACCATTGAGCGTCAGGAATTTGTGGATGAAACCTTACAACAAGCTCGGTTAGTCATGGCTTGGCGAGTACCAGGATTGGTTGATTTACAGCAGACCTATGAATTAGATGTACTAGCCAGTATTTTAGGTCAAGGTCGGACGGCACGACTGATTCGCGATTTAAGGGAAGACCGGAGACTAGTTTCTAATATTTCTGCCAGTAATGTGAACTATGGCATTCAAGGCGCATTTTATATTTCGGCTCAGTTGCCCGTTGAAAACTTAGCTGAAGTCGAAGCTGCAATCACAGATCACCTGCGCTTTTTGCAAGCACTGCCTGTCACAGAGGCAGAGATTGGTAGAGTTCGTACCCAAGTTGCCAATCGCTTTATTTTTGGAAATGAGACTCCCAGCGATCGCGCGGGATTGTATGGCTATCACCAAGCAATCTTGGGGGATCTAGCCCCTGCCCTCGACTATCCAGGCCATATTCAAGCTTTAGACACAACTGACCTCCAGCGTGCAGCTCAGCAATATCTATCTCCCGATGCCTATGGTGTGGTGGTGCTGAAGCCTAAGGCATAGGTGTCAGGTGTCAGGCTTGCCCTGAGCGTACTCGAAGGGGGTCAGCGCCCTGAGCGAAGCTGCACTTTATTTGTGACCAACAAATCAGCCCCACTATCCTGTAGGGGTAATCCCCCCGTGGTTGCCCCTAGGATGAAACGTGTTCTTCAATGGGGTCGATTGGTCTTCTGCCTTAGACAGAATCTAGGGATGACCCGATAGAGTGGGGGCAGGCACGGGGGCACTTAGACAGAATCTAGGGATGGCCCGATAGAGTGGGGGCAGGCACGGGGGCATTGCCCCTACGGAATGACGGAAGAGGTGGGATGGTTGGAGGTAGAAGGGTACTGCTCCTAAGGAATGGACAATTCCCTACTCCACCGTTTCATTGACGGGGAAGCGATCCATTAACTGAATAGCCCGACTGGCATTGCGACGAATGGCTTCGGGCGCATAGGGGACATGGGGGATTTGCGAGAGGAAATCCAGGGTGCGCCGCAGCAAGCGGACAACATCTCCCTCATCCAAACTCGTCCCCGCACATAGGTCTACCCAGTCCATCCCTAACGCCCACTGCTCGACGATCGCCACCAGTTTATCTTCTAGCCACACGGGCAACACCACTTGATACTGGCGCTGCATCTTAATCAGCCGACGGCGAGGTTCCCAACTCCAGAGTTCTTCCAAAATGGAATCTACTTCAGAGGATAGGTTATAGCGTGTCCAGCTATCGGGGCGCGAGGCTTCTGTGACTAGGGCTGCACAGACCGCTGCTAGGTGGTGAGGATCTAAATGATCTAATAGCCCAGACATCAGCACAATGCCTAACCACAGTTCGTTATCGCCTCGAATTGCGGCGGCTGCTTGCCCTAAGACCGTGGGTCTGAGGAGGTTACGGTCGGCAGTTAAGGGGACTTCTTCCCTTATTTCTTCCAAACAATTGAAGTTCTGCAAAATGGTAATTAAATTCAAAAACTCTTCCCAATGCCGATGGGACAGCCGCCCCAGTTGCGATTGAGCCTGTTCCAGTTTGTCTTGTAGGGCGATCGCTCGTTGTCGTTGCTTTAACAAACTGCCAGGATTTCCCCATTGTTGGGCAGGATGGGTTTGCAGTTGTGCCTCTAACGCTGCTACCCGTTGCACCTGCGCTTCCAGGTCTGGATCGTACAGGGCTGTCTGGAGTTGGGGAATTTGATCGGCGATCGCGGCAGTTTCCTCGGTACCACTGCGATGTTGACCAGGTTTTAGGGGCATCTCCGCTGGGGGGCCACTCAGATGATCGACTTCGGCAATCCGAGGATATTCCCCGTGCAACCCCACGACATCAGCGACCGTGGCAACATACCAACGGTTATCTTGTCCGAGGCATATTAGGTAGGGAAATTGACCAGAACCGGGGGTTTTTGCCACCAAGACGGCGGGCAGGGGATCGGAAACGCGGACGTGTTCCCCCTTGATGCTGAGAATGGTGCCGGTAACCGCAAATCGGAGGGCGATCGCCATATCACTGGCTTGCACTTCTTCCGCTTGATGTTGAAGCGTTTTCAGGAGACGCCGTTCCTCTCGCAGGCGCTCCTGTAACTTCTCGTAGTTGGCAAGGAGGCGTGTATCCACCTCGGCTAGGCGAGCTTGTTGGTGAGCTAGTTCAATTTCGAGGTCTGCGATCGCCTGTTGCTGGGGTTGCAGAGAGAGATTAGCTAAATACTGTCCAAAGCTGCGTTCAACGAGTTCCTGGGCTTCCTCTAGGGTGTGGGTTTGCAGGAGGTTCAACACCATGCCATAGCTAGGAGTAAACTGGCTCACCAGCGGATCGGCGCTAGCGGTGGCTAAGTAAGCGGCTTCCTTCGCCCCTTCAAAATTGGTTTGCAGGGTGACCACATGGCCCACGGGGTCCATGCCCCTGCGTCCTGCCCGTCCGGACATTTGCAGAAATTCTGAGGCATTGAGTAAACGGTGGCCGCGATCTGTCCGTTTAGAAAGTGTGGAAATCACCGTCGTTCGAGCGGGCATATTAATCCCCGCTGCCAAGGTTTCCGTGGCAAACACCACCTTGATCAACCCTTGCTGA
>JAYKHH010000568.1:0-5495 GCA_035285265.1 Leptolyngbyaceae cyanobacterium
ATTCCGGGCTTCGTTGAGCCGATAGTAGGCCGCTTCTTCTGTCCCATACTCGTGATCAGTCCACAGGATCTCGGAGTAGGAAGCCATCCCCTCCTTGAGCCAAGCATGGGACCAATGCTTGATTACCACCAAGTCTCCGAACCATTGGTGAGCTAGTTCATGGGCCACTAAACTTTCGGTGTTGCGATTGTCTAAGGCAGCCCGTTCATCAAGCAAACAGCGGTCTGTGAGTAGGGTGGTTGAAGTATTTTCCATGCCCCCAAAGATAAAATCTTCCACACAGACCTGGGCATATTTGGGAAAAGGATAGGGATAACCCCAGATCTGACTAAAAAACTCAATCATGCTGGGGGTTTTACCCATACTGCGAACCGCATCAGCTTCCCGACCTTTTTCGACATAGTAGGTGACGGGTTTGCCCTGCCATTCATCGCGGATTTCAGCAAAATCACCGACTGCGAGGGTCATCAGATAGGTCGGGTGTACCTGGGTTTGTGACCAGTGGTAAATCTTGCTATCTCCCTGCACCTCTGTCTGAATCAGCTCACCATTGGAGACGGCTATCAGGTCCTTCGGCACCTGCACCCGAATTTCCGAGGTGGCCAGTTGTCCTGGATAGTCAAAACAGGGAAACCAAAAGCGGGAGTCTTCATCTTCGCCTTGAGTCCAGACTTGGATGGGTTTTTTAGGGTAATGGGAGGTAGGGCCAATAAAATAAAGCCCCCGTTGGGGCTTCTCAACCCGGTAGGCGATCGCTAAGGTAATCGGTTGCCCCACCACCGTTGCCTGCTCTAACTGGATTGATAGAAACTCTCCATCGGTTTCAAAGGCTTGATCCGTTGCACCAATTTTGACACTTTCAATCATCAGGTTGACGGCATCCAGGGTAAGGCGCTCAATTCCAGTTCGGATCGGATTGAGGCGGATGCTACAGGTGCCGTGATAGCTCTGATTCGGAATATCCAGCACTAAATCCAAGCAAATATGTTCGACTTGTCCAGGCCGGTCAGGGTTGTAATGAGGACGCGCACCTGGTAACTCGAAGGACTTATGACCGTTATTTTCGACATCAAAGTGGGATTGCAACATTGGGAGAGTAACCCTGTAAAACGGATGGGAGGAGTGGATGTGTTGGCAAATAGAGCAAGAATTGCTAATG
Organism: Leptolyngbyaceae cyanobacterium; assembly: GCA_035285265.1. Classification (GTDB taxonomy): domain Bacteria; phylum Cyanobacteriota; class Cyanobacteriia; order JARCMD01; family JARCMD01; genus JAYKHH01. The sequence continues at coordinate 1,160 of JAYKHH010000568.1, forward strand.
GTTTCAAGTTAGCGCGTTTTTGTTGAGTGTAAGTGTTGTAGCAGAAATTTAATTAGGTTTAAGAGTTAAGGAAGAACTGTAGGTGTTGCTGAATCGGGTTCTGTATTTTGCAGGGAACCTACAAGATAGGGCCACCACGGGGGGATGGCCCCTACAAAAATCCAGAATCCAAAATTTTCCAGAGGGATCCCATGGGGGGATTGTCCCTACAAAATTCATCTTATTTCGCCTCACCCATTAATACGAAGGCAGCCCAATCCTGCGGTCGGGGGTACTTCTTCATGGTTTTTAACATAGCTTGCCGTAGGGCTTGAGCCTTATCTGGGTTGCGCTTCAGGTTTTCGTAAAACACTGGCATTAAAGCGGCTGTGGGGGTATCTGGAATTGCCCATAGAGATACCACAATGCTAGGAACTCCCGCAGAAATGAAAGAACGAGATAGACCAATCACACCATCCCCAGTAATCCGACCCCGCCCGGTATCGCACGCACTCAAAACCACCAATTCAGCCTTTAACTTGAGATTCAAAATTTCTTCCGCAGTCAGTAAGCCATCGTCCTGAATTTTTCCTGAGGAAGGAGCTAACGCTATCGCACTTCCTAACCCTCGTACCTCATCTAATAAGCCATGGGTTGCCAGGTGAATCAGGCTTGCCTGGAGCATTTTTTGCACGACACTTGCCTTATCTGCCTGATTCCCAGTCATTGCTTGCGTGTGCAGGAGGGAAGCGATCACCTTGGCTTCTGCTTCCGCTCCCGGTAGGGCCATTAACTGCTGAGCGGGTTTTCCAGGGGCGGGTACCACTTGAGGCATCGTTGGATTTCCAACCACTACTGCTGTTTTCGGCAACCCCGCCACCCAAGCAGATTGGGGTTGGGTCGCCTTCAGTCGCTGGCGTTGTTGGTGGGTGAGCGCCAACACTTGAATCGAAGGAGCATGGAGGAGGGTGTGCTGCTCAATTAGATAAGTACCCATCGGATTTTGCAGGGCTGCAAACGGTACCATGAACAGGGCTTTGTGAGGAATCAATACTACATGGGCCTTCGGATCGGTGGGCAAGAGGTCAGCAATGGGTTGGATCAGTAATTGATAGAGCTGCTGTAATTGCGGATTGGTGTGGGATTGAGCTTGAATCTGGGCGATCGCCCTCGCAACTGCTGTCGGATTTTCCTTGAAAATCAGTCCCCGTTCCCCCGCTATAGACTCACGAACACTGAGCACTAACGCCTCTAAAGAGGTCTTTTGTTGTTGGAATAGCGGTTTTAGATCAACGGAGCGAAAGGTTACCCGTCCAGTAGGCTGGATTACCCAGATATAGAGTTCTGAAGCTTGGTTTTGGGTTTTACCCTGAACTTGAAACCTATCGTAGATCACCGAGTATTCAACCAGCGTGGCCTTGCGGTCTTGAGCAATTTGTTTGATTTGTGCTAAAGAGGGGGAAGCTAGAGTCACAGGCTCCGTGGGGGTTGGCCCAAGGCGTTGGGCCAGTAATTCTGCAAAAGCCCTCGCCTTGCTCCGTTCAGTTACCTCTAAAGCTGCCTCGGTTTGCTGTTGAGCCACCAGGACTTGCTGCAGCAAACTATAGGTGTAGGACTGCGTCTCAAAAATTGAAACTTTGTTAGCGTCGGTTAATCCAACCCGTAAAGACTCGAACACCTGAGTAGCAGCTTGTAGGGTTTGCGTTGCTGCTGCTAATTGCCCCCTGTGTTTTTGAACCGCACCGATGCGGCTCAGGATAAGGCCAACGTTGGGTTGATCGCCGATTTTTTGGGCGATCGCCAAAGCCTGTTGAAACACCTGTAAAGCCTGGGGATATTGCTGCAATTCCTCATAGGCAAACCCCATTAGGATCAAGGTTAAGGCTTCACCGGCGCGATCGCCGATGGCTTGGCGAGTCTCCTGGGCTTGGCGATAAAACTGAAATGCCTGGGGATACTGGCCTAATCTGAAATATTCCTGAGCCACCGTGGCTAGGGCACTGGCCTCCAGGAAACGATTTCCTAGCTTACGATAGAGAGCGAGTTCTTGTTGAGCAGCTTCTAACTGAGACGGGGGTGGCTTTGGGTTTGACTCGCCTGCACTCGTAGGAATTTGTCCAGTCTCCTCTGGATAGATTTCTTTCCAAATAGCGGCGGCTTGCTCTAACGCCTGCGACCCTTTCCTAAACTGCCCCAGCTTGGTGTAAATCACGCCCAGATTGCTTAAAATCTCCCACTCCCCTTGGCGCAGTCGTAACTTTTCATCAGCAGACTGGCCAGGTATTTCATAGATGGCTAAAGCTTGCCGATAGGATTCCAGCGCTTTTGGGTACTCCCCCCGCTTACTGAATGTAGAGCCAAGTTTACTCAGCACACTAGCCTGGTTAATTCGATCCTGAAGTTGCTCGTAGATTGCCAAAGATTGCTGGTACGCATCTAAGGCTTTGGCATACTGCCCCAAAGTTTCGTAGGTTCCTCCTAGCCTAGAGAGGTTATGAGCTAAGGCGGGGCGATCGCCAAGCTGCTGACGGATCACAAGGGCTTGCTGATAAAACTCCGAGGCTTGGGGATACTGACTGATCAAGAAGTAGGCATTGCCTAGGGCGTTGAGCGTGTCTGCTTCCCGTGGACGATCCTTGAGATCCCGATAAATTTCTAACGCCTGCTTATAAAAGACAGGAGCTTGGATAACCTGTTCCAAAAGTACATAATTGGAAGCAATGAGAAAAAGGGTGTCGGCTTCCCGTCGGCGATCTCCCCCCTTTCTAAACAGTGGGAAGGCTTGCTGAAATTTATCTACCCCCCCTTGTCGATCCCCTTCGCGAACTCGTTGAATTCCAGCCTGATAGAGGTACTCTGCCTGAGTTTTAAGGTCTATCGAGGTAGGTGTCGATGGGGGTTTGGGTGCTGCGGTTGCTAGGTTTTCTAAAGGTATCCCAAGGAACAGACTGAGAACCACGCTCATTAAAGCGCAAGACCTGAAATGAAAGGGCATTGAAGATGCTCACAATAATGTCAATTCGAGTAGAACTGTGATGCTCCAACCTTAAATGTGCAGGATCTTAAACTGAATTCTGCCACCCTTACTAGTAGTTCACCAAAGGAACTGTGCCCAGTTGCTCCAATCCCAAAGAACCAATTTGTAGGTTTTTGCAGAGTCTCCGACTCTGCAAAAACTGCTTGGCAGACTACTACTAGTCCTGAGCATGAATCCGTCAACCATTCTGCATGAGGGCATGGTAGTGCCATGCCCCTACCCAGGGTCGGTTCATGGCCGCCGAAATCTGCTAAAAGGATCTCTGGCATTTTTCCATGGAAGGATCAATTGTGTCAGTATAGGGCTGTCAGCATAGCTTTGTCATCATAGGGCTGTCATGCCCTCTGCCGAAGACCAAACACAACGGCTCAGTTCGCAACTCTGCAAGGCTGGATTGTCTAGTAGGTAACACCTCGATAGGAGCGTCTTTTAGGAGGTTTACCAGAAGCGTCTTTGTTTGTCTCAGGCTCCACTACTCTTTCTGGGGCGATCGGCTGAGGTGTGGGAGGTGCAGGTTGAATGACGGGGGGACTCGGTTGAGGCTGAACTCCGCTTAAATCTTGAATATTAGTGAGGGGCTGGCTATATAGATCGCTACCGAAAGAGTTGAAAAAGTCCTTGGGTTCCGTTGATTCGGTCACCAAAGAGAGGGAGGTTAGGACTTGTACCAGGGGCTCTTGTTGGAGCGGTTTCCAACCCACTACTTCAATAACGCGAGTCACAGCAGTGATCATGCCACTGAGCAGGGTCGATTGCTGAAAAGCCGGGAGAAGATCTTGAGCGCCTTGATACACAGCCCAATGCCGCTCAGGCAGGGAGATTTCTTTCTGATTAGCATTGGTCAAAATAATCTTTTGGTCAGGGTAGTTTTCGCGGCACCACCGACAAAAAGCATAGGGATTGACATCCAACGCCCCTACATCAATTAATACCAAATCAGGGGGAGATAGTTTTGCCTGCTGGATCTGATCCAACATTTGGGCTAAATCTACAGTTCCAGATTCCCAAATGGTCAAAAATCCTTGGGATGCTAGGGCCGCCTGCCAAATCTTTCCCTGTAGCTGGGACGGCTGTAACATTAAGATTGTTTTTTTGAGGCTATCCATCCGGGAAACCAGCTCAATTAAGTGGGCTATGTTAGGAGTTTACCGTAGCTAGTTTAAACTCGACTTGATTATGCGAATCCACCCTTGATTGTGCAGCTTTTTAGGAGACTGGCACTGTCCACCACGAACACTTAGACGGAAAATCTGAACTGAAACTGCCGCTGGTGCCAAGGAGGCAGGGCCAACGGCAGGGGGGCAGTCCAGTTGTGATTTA
>JAYKHH010000569.1:0-5866 GCA_035285265.1 Leptolyngbyaceae cyanobacterium
ATTGCCATGGCCCGGATGAATATCCCTGCCATCTTTGTCTATGGCGGCACCATTAAACCCGGACACCATGACGGGCGAGACTTAACGGTGGTTAGTGCCTTCGAGGCCGTAGGGCAGTATAGCGCTGGCAAAATTAGTCATGAGGAATTGCTGGCAGTTGAACGGAAAGCCTGTCCTGGGGCTGGGTCTTGTGGGGGGATGTATACCGCCAATACGATGTCCTCTGCCTTTGAAGCGATGGGGATGAGTTTGATGTACTCTTCCACGATGGCGGCAGAGGATGCCGAGAAGGCGGATAGTGCGGAAAAGTCAGCAGTTGCCTTGGTAGAGGCGATTCGTAAACAAATTTTGCCCAGCCAAATTCTAACCCGTAAAGCCTTTGAAAATGCGATCGCCGTAATTATGGCTGTAGGCGGATCGACCAATTCGGTGCTGCATCTGTTGGCGATCGCCCATGCAATCAACGTAGAACTCACCCTGGATGATTTTGAAATCATTCGGGCTAAGGTACCTGTGCTATGCGATTTGAAACCCTCTGGCAAGTATGTGGCGACAGATCTGCACAAAGCGGGGGGAATTCCCCAGGTCATGAAGATGCTCCTGGCCCACGGCTTATTACATGGGGATACAATGACCATTACGGGGCAGACTACGGCTGAATTATTAGCAGATATTCCCGAAGTTCCTCGCGCTGACCAAGATGTGATTCGTCCTTGGGATCGCCCTTTGTATGCCCAAGGCCACCTGGCAATTCTCAAAGGGAACCTAGCTACCGAAGGTTCCGTTGCCAAGATTACCGGGGTGAAAAAGCCTGAAATCACTGGGCCAGCACGGGTATTTGAATCCGAGGAAGACTGCTTAAAGGCAATCTTGGCAGATCAAATCAAAGCCGGAGATGTGATAGTCATCCGTTACGAAGGGCCAAAGGGTGGCCCCGGAATGCGGGAAATGCTAGCACCGACCTCTGCCATTATTGGAGCAGGTTTAGGAGATGCGGTGGGCCTGATTACCGATGGTCGCTTCTCTGGTGGCACCTACGGCATGGTAGTGGGTCACGTCGCCCCCGAAGCGGCAGTAGGAGGTGCGATCGCCCTCGTCCAAGAAGGGGATACGATCACCATTGATGCGCCCCGTCGGCAGTTACACCTCCATGTCTCAGACGCCGAGTTGATTGCTCGTCGTGCTCAATGGCAACCGCTCCAACCCCGCTATACTAAGGGGGTCTTAGCGAAATATGCTCAATTGGTTGCTTCGAGTAGTGTAGGAGCTGTAACGGATCTGAACTTGGGTTAACTGACGCTGAAAGCCTGCGACGATAGCTGCTATGGAATCTTCCCTGGAAATTACCCTACAGATGGTGATCGCTGTCCTCGCAGGCATTGGTGCTCAGGTGATGGCGGAGTTTCTCAAGGTTCCCAGCATCGTTTTTTTATTGGTGTTTGGGATTGCCCTAGGCCCCGATGGTCTGAATCTGCTGCACCCTCACCTCCTCGGTGTGGGACTAGAGGTGATTGTGGCCCTGTCTGTCGCAGTCATTCTTTTTGAAGGCGGATTTAACCTGGATCTGGCAGATCTCGGCAGAGTGTCGGGAAGTCTTCGGAATCTAGTCACCCTGGGCACCTTAATTACGCTGACGGGTGCCAGCCTTGCAGCCCATTGGTTTAGTGAGTTTCCCTGGGAAATTGCCTTCCTCTACGGCTCGCTCGTCGTTGTGACCGGGCCAACGGTGATTAGCCCCCTCCTCAGGCAAGTCCCAGTAGACCGTCAAGTATCCGCGCTGTTGGAAGGTGAGAGCGTTTTAATTGACCCTGTGGGGGCAATTTTGGCGGTCGTAGTGCTGAATATTATTCTGAGTGGTAATACAGATTTGCTGACGATTAGCAGCAGTTTGCTAATCCGTCTCGGCATTGGAGTTGGCATCGGTGCGATCGGAGGATGGGGATTAGGGTTCATTCTCAAACGAGCCTACTTTCTGTCAGAAGAGCTGAAAAACCTCTTAGTTCTAGCGGGTCTGTGGGGATTATTTGGGCTAGCCCAGACGATCCGCAGTGAAGCAGGGCTGATGAGTACGGTGGTGGCGGGAATTGTTCTGGGATCTGCGGATGTTCCCCAAGCACGGTTGCTACGCCGATTTAAGGGCCAGTTAACCATTCTTGCCGTGTCGGTGCTGTTTATTTTGCTATCCGCAGACCTGTCGATTGCCAGTGTGATTGCCCTCGGTTGGGGCAGTTTGGCGACGGTCTTGGTGCTGATGTTTATAGTCCGCCCCATTAGTGTGGGGTTATGCACCTTAAATAGTGGTTTGAATTGGCGACAAAAGTGTTTCCTGTGCTGGGTAGCTCCTAGGGGAATTGTTTCTGCTTCCATTGCCTCTTTGTTTTCCATTCTGCTCACTGCACGGGGTATTAATGGGGGGGATGCAATTAAGGCCCTGGTTTTCCTCACAATTATCTTGACGGTCTTTTTGCAAGGGCTAACGGCTCGGTTGGTTGCTAACCTATTGCAAATTACGGCGACCAAAACAACAGGAGCCGTGATTATTGGGTGTAACCCCCTCAGCGTTTTAATCGCTAACCTATTCCAAGAACGGGGAGAGCCCGTTGTTTTAATTGACACTGACCCAGACTCTCGCCGATTAGCGGAAAAGGATAATCTTCAGGTCTTGATTAGTAGCGGCTTAGATGAAGCTGTGCTAGAGAGGGCTGGTTTGGCAACCATGGGTACCTTTTTGGCCATGACCAACAACGGTGAGGTGAATGTCGTGTTGGCTCAACGGGCAGCAGAAGAGTTTGAACCTCCCAGGGTATTAGCCGTGTTTCCGCGTGATACCCAAGCTGGAGATTCCAGTAATCAAAAGGTTAGCCAAGCGTTTGCCTCTCAGTTATCCTTTAAAACCTGGTCGCAGTATCTCAGGGATCGTGCCGTTAAGTTAGGTGAAACCTTGCTGAGCACCGATGCCTTCGCCCCCCATCAAGCCCACCTCCAAACCCTAATCCAATCGGGAGCCTTAATACCGTTGCTCCGGGAACGAGATGATCAATTTCAAGTGGTCGCCGTTGGACAAGATTGGCAACCCGGCGATCGCATTATCTACCTCCTCCACGACCCCCGACCTCAATTACTGAAGTTACTCTCCGGTTCCGTGCCCTCTCGCCTCACCCCAGAGAAATTGTCTGAGATCGAACAGTTTCCCATTCCCCTGCCTGTTCCACCAGAAAAACCTCAAGTTCCAGAAAAATCTCAGGTAGCAGAAAAGGCTGAGATTCCGGAAAAACCTCAAATAGAAACATCCCCAGTCGAACTAGAGACATACCCGGCTCACGAGGAAGTTAGTTAAGCTGATAAATAGCTATTGCTCTTTTGCAGAATTTGCCTTTTGCAGAGTTTGCTGTTTAGAAACTTTGTAATCCGTAGTTTTGTAAGGCTCTGAAACTATCACGGCTTAATGCTTAGCTCATGGCTAGCTGACCCAAATCATTCCCTCCGCAGGGGATAGCTAGAGAGGTGAGGATCATGACAAAACGATTCCGTAATCGGATCGAGGCAGGTCAATTACTGGCAGCCCAACTTCTAGAGTATGCCGATCGCCCAGATGTTTTAGTTCTAGGGCTTCCCCGTGGAGGCATACCCATTGCCTTTGAAGTGGCAAAAGTTCTCCATGCTCCCTTAGATATTTGCTTGGTACGAAAGCTAGGTGTTCCCGGACACAAGGAATTGGCAATGGGTGCGATCGCGCCCGGTGGAATTCGCGTGTTGAACCAGGAGCTAGTTACTGTGCTAGGGATTGCCAGGGATAAAATCGAAGCCGTGACTGCCCAGGAATTGCAAGAACTTGATCGCCGTGATCGCCTATATCGGGGCGATCGCCCCCTCCCTCCTATCCAAGGACGCATCATTATCCTAGTCGATGATGGCATTGCTACCGGTTCAACCATGCGAGCGGCGATCGCCACCCTACGACAACAACAGCCGCAAGCAATAGTGGTGGCTGTTCCTGTGGCACCTGCCTCCATTGAGGACGAGTTTAAACCTGAGGTAGACCGGATTGTCAGCCTCAAAACCCCAGAACCGTTTTACGCGATCGGCCTTTGGTATGACGATTTTTCTCAAACCACCGATGCAGAGGTGCGTGATTTGTTGGCAAGGCAATTTTCGATACGGTAGGAAATAGGTGTCAGCAGAAATTTTGGATGCTTCGACTTCGCTCAGCACAGGTTTTGGATTTTGGATTTTGGATTTGGGTAACAGATCGAAAACCGTCTACCTGTAGGGGCGCAGCATCTGGCAGCAAGACTAAAGACCTTCCCAAAAATCCTCGCCCGGATGCTACGCCCTCTTTGGATTGGCTCAGGAGGATCGGATTATGGAGAAGAAATTAGAAAACAAGGCTCAAGAATCTAAGGTTGCTGTTACGGCTGACTCAGTGGTTTTAGAAGGAAATCTAGTGATACCGGAGGGATCTCAGGGAATTGTACTGTTTGCCCACGGCAGCGGTAGTGGTCGCCATAGTCCCCGAAATCGCTCTGTGGCCCAGGTATTGAATCAGGCCGGATTTGCTACGCTCCTACTTGACTTGTTGACTGTAGACGAAGAAACGATTGATATACGGACGAGACATCTGCGCTTTAACATTGACTTGTTGGCAGCCCGGTTGATGGGTGCCACAGACTGGCTAACTCACCATTCAGAGACTGAGCAGCTTAGGATCGGCTACTTTGGTGCTAGTACCGGCAGTGCAGCGGCTCTAGTTGCCGCCGCCGCACGCTCCAACGTGGTTCGGGCCGTTGTCTCTCGCGGTGGACGACCGGATTTGGCTGGGCCAGTCCTGTCCCAAGTCCAAGCCCCCACCCTGTTGATCGTCGGGGGACATGACTTTGCAGTGATTGAGATGAATCAGGCAGCACTGGAACAACTTTCCGTTGAAAAACGCCTAGAAATCGTCCCTGGAGCCACCCACTTGTTTGAAGAACCAGGTGCCCTGGAAGCCGTGGCCCAGTTAGCGAGTCAATGGTTTAATCTGTATCTCTGAACTCAACTTCGTTGATACCCAACAAAAATTGTAACGTTCTGAGTAGAAGCAGTAAGGACAAGGAAAAGGGGTACCTAAAGGAGCAATGTAGCTCTTCTTGTAGTAACTCTTAACATTACGAGAACCTTTGAAACGCTTAGCCTTGGTAAACTGGGGGGCATAGATAAAATCAGGTAGCCTTAACCTCTAGATTCATACCTGAGGCATAGAATCAGAAAAGTCGCGAAACACCTATGGTAGATTCCCTCAAGAAACCCAGCCTCGAAGAACTAAGACCGGGCGTTAAAGTTCCAGCTAAGGAAACCATCCTGACGCCCCGGTTTTACACGACTGACTTTGATGCCATGGCAAAGATGGATATCTCAGTCAATGAAGCCGAGATGAGAGCCATTCTGGAAGAATTTAAGGTCGATTACAATCGTCATCACTTTATCCGGGATGCCCAATTTGACCAATCTTGGGATCACCTGGATGGAGAGACGCGCCAACTATTCATTGAGTTTTTGGAGCGGTCTTGTACGGCAGAATTCTCTGGCTTTCTCCTGTATAAAGAACTTGCTCGCAAGCTCAAAGACACCAACCCGCTGTTGGCAGAAGGCTTTTTATTAATGTCGAGGGATGAAGCTCGACATGCAGGCTTTCTGAACAAAGCCATGACAGACTTTAAGCTGTCCCTAGATTTGGGCTTTTTAACTCAGCATCGCAAATACACGAAATTTGCACCCAAGTTTATTCTCTATGCCACCTACCTGTCTGAAAAGATTGGGTCTTGGCGTTACATCACTATCTATCGCCACTTAGAAACCCATCCCGAAGATCGCATCTATCCCATCTTCA
>JAYKHH010000570.1:0-4447 GCA_035285265.1 Leptolyngbyaceae cyanobacterium
ACCACCGGGAATAGCAAATTTAACACGCCCAAAGTAAGCCAGAAGAATAACTCCCAAGGGAACTAACCCCACCACCGGGTAAGCAAAGGTGCGTAGGAAGAAACCCATGGCAATAAAGGTGAGGGAAATGCCCCCCAAGGTGGATAGGTGGGCTGCGAGGGGAATGAATCGTTTGAGGAGCCCCACAAAGCCAATGCCGATAAACTTAATGACCGCTGTGCTAGCACAGGCGGCTAACCCGGACTGCCAAGCCAATTCTGCGGCCTGATCGCTCGATAATCCTTGGGCGATCGCGGCTGTGCGTACAGGCAGCATAATCAGAAAGATAAATGCTAGAAGGCTAATCAGATTAATGCCGGACGGTAGGGCAGTGATATCGGTTCGGCCCTGTTGCTTCCCCTGCTGATATCCCAACCAACCATAGAAGAATTGCCCCAGGGAAACACTGATGGCGACACCCGGCAAAATGCGACCATAAACCAGGGAATTGGGAAAGTGCAGAACCCCCTGGCACAGGCTCACCAGCAGAATAACTTGTACGAAGTATTCCAACCCAAGGGCCAGAAAGCCATCAATGTCGCCAAGGCGGAATAAACGACGCAGAGTTATGGTCAACATCTGCAGGTCTGTGGGGGGAAGCATCTAATTTTTACTTGTATAGTCTCTAAAGGACTGATGCTATAGATTCTAATCTATGGAAAAAGCACAGAGAAAATAATACCTAATCTCATATGACTTACGCAGTTGCTATGAATTAAGAGGGGTTGTGGGAATTTTTGAAGGGCTACCGCCCTTCAAAAATTCCCAACTGCGTAAGTCCTGTCTCAAAAGCCAGACAAGAATTGATAGGCATCCTTACCTGGGTAAGCTGGAGCAGATCTGGGTGTGCGTTTCTATAAAGCTAACTAATCAAGCCAGCTTATATCACAAACTTAAATCCCTGAGAAGATTTAGGCGCGCAAAGAATCTCTCTATTAAACTAGATGTCTGGACATGGCCAAGATTAGTTCTTACTCTTAGCGATCGCCGCTAGATTTGGGCTACACCGATGCCATTCACCTGATCCTTCTGACTCTAAGTGAGACCCCATTCATGGTTCAAGAGCTTGAAAAGTTACGTCAAACCAGCCCCTTTCCGCCTTCTGCTCCGGCTGCTTACCCAGTCTTCTTCAGGACTTACAGCCGCAAAATTGATCAGCATCGTGAAGATTGGCTAGAGGTGTGCGATCGCGCCACAGGCGGACTGGCCAAACTCGGTAAATTTACCCCTGCGGAAGCGGCTTTGGTCAAACGGATGCACCAACATGTCAAGAGCCTGCCTTCGGGACGCTGGCTTTGGGTGGGGGGATCTAATTGGATTGAGCGCTCTGAAAACTTCTCCGGGGCTTATAACTGCACCAGCACCAATGTAGTGGACTGGCGAGCCTTTGGACTCATGATGGATCTAGCCATGATGGGATGCGGCACCGGAGCCATGCTAGAGCCGAAATATATTAGTCAACTGCCTGTGATTCGCAACCGTCTCGTAGTGACCCTAGCAGGAAGTATTGGCGAAACGCCCGCAAGGCAACGCCGAGAACTAACAGAAGTTCAGGTAGCGGGCAACCAAGTGCTGCTTTATGTGGGGGATAGCCGTCAAGGTTGGGTGGCTTCCTATCAAACCCTTCTGGAACTCTCCACAGATCCGCAGTTTGACGGTGAGGTTCAGGTAACCGTTAACCTGAGTGATGTCCGAGCCGAAGGAGAGCCGCTGAAAGGGTTTGGCGGCATGGCTAACCCCGTGCGCCTTCCTGGACTCTATGAGCGCTGTGCTGCGATTCTAAATAAAGCGATCGCCCGTCAGCTTACCTCAGTGGAATGCTGCTTGCTGATCGATGAAGCCGCCGCCACCGTTGTAGCCGGAAATATTAGGCGCAGTGCGGGGATGAGGCAGTTTGACTCCTCCGATAGTTTGGGGTCTACGGCAAAGGATAATCTCTGGCAACAGGACGCAGAAGGTAATTGGCGAATTGATCCAGAACGGGATGCCCTCAGAATGGCAAACCATACCAGGGTGTTCCATCATCAACCGACGGAGCAAGAGTGCATTGAGGCAGTCCGCAAACAGTTCTACTCAGGGGAAGGAGCGATTCAGTATGCCCCAGCGGCGATCGCCCGTTCTAATGCCGATCTATTAACCACCCCTGATATCAAGCAAGAATTTCTGCAAGCCTACGAACAGGAGGAAGCCACCCAATGGCTACAAACTCATTACCCTGAAATGCCTGCGACTGAGATAGAACATCGTCTTCAACGGTATGGTTTAAATCCCTGTCTCACCGCTGACACTTGGGTACATACCGAATATGGGGCAAGACAAATTAGCGACTTACTGGGTAAGCAAGTCGGTGTCTATGTGAATGGCGAACTCTTTAGCACCACGGCTGATGGCTTTTTCCCAACTGGCAAAAAGCCTGTTGTCCGTTTGCAAACCAAGGAAGGATTCTCACTACGACTCACAGAAAACCATCAGTTGTTAAAAGTAACGGCTCAAACCCAGAAGAGCCAATATTCTGAGTGGGTAGAAACGAAGGATCTCAAAGTGGGAGATCGAATTCTGCTGCACAACCATCGCAAAATTCAGGCTTGGGATGGCGAAGGGAGCTTCGAGGAAGGTTGGCTGATTGGCAGTTTATTAGGTGATGGCAGTCTCTACCATACCCAATGGAATGACGGTGCTTGCCTCCGTTACTGGGGCGAAACGAAAGAAGAAATGGCTCAGTATGCGGTCAAGACCTTAGGGCAGGCAACAAGCTATGTTGCCAAGAACCCCGCAGGGCACCACCACAAACAGTTGCACCATCAAGTGGTTAATTCGTCTCAGTTGGCAATTCTTGCTGCTAGATTTGGCATGTCTCCACAAAACAAAGTGCTAGCGCCTGAAATCGAAAGAGCTAGTTACGCTTTTTATTGCGGATTTTTGCGGGGATTCTTTGATGCGGATGGCAGTGTTCAGGGAACACGAGAAAAGGGGATTAGTGTCAGACTGGCGCAAAGTAATCTGGGCACCTTACAAGCAGTTCAAAGAATGTTGGCTCGTTTGGGCATTATTTCCACCATTTATCAACAACGTAGATCTGCAGGCGTGCGATTGATGCCTAATAGCGATCGCGAACTAGCTCCCTACTCTTGTAAGGTTCAACACGAACTAGTCATTGCCAATGACAACTTACAGCACTTTGCCACAACCATTGGTTTTAATGAGCCTCTGAAGGCGGCACGTCTGCAAGATGCGATCAGTAATTATGCTCGTAAGATGAACCGAGAGCGTTTTACAGCAACCATTACAGAGATTCTGCCTGATGGCATTGAGCCTGTCTATGACTGCACGGTTCCCCAGGTTTCACGCTTTGATGCAAATGGAGTAGTTGCTCACAATTGCGGGGAAATATTAGGCACAAATTTTCACTGTAATTTGGCGGAGGTTCATCTTAATCAAATTGATCCGGATGATTACCGGGAGCAAGAAGATGCATTTACGGCGGCAGCTCTTTCTGTGGCGGCTCTGCTCAACCATCAGTTTATCGAAGAGCGGTATCAAAAATCTCGGGAGCTTGACCCCATTGTGGGTGTTTCCTTCACCGGACTCTTTGATTTCTTCGTCCATGCCTTTGGCGTAGAGTGGTTGCGCTGGTGGGAAGCCGGTAGACCCGATACGGTTACAGGACTTTCCTTTAAGCAAAAGGAACAGGAGTACTTGACCCGTTGGAAAGAGATTGTCCATCGGGTGGTGTGGGAGTATTGCGATCGCCACCAGCTCAAGCGTCCCAACCGCTGCACCACTGTGCAACCCGCAGGCACCAAGTCTTTGCTGACAGGGGCGAGTCCAGGTTGGCATCCACCCAAGGCCCAGCGGTTTATCCGGCGGATCACCTTCCGTAAAAATGACCCTGTAGCTCTAACCTGTATTGACTACGGCTACACCGTGATTCCATCCCAGTCTGATAAAGATGAAAATGGCAATCTTTTGAACGATCCCTTTGATCCTCGGTGTACAGAATGGCTTGTAGAAATCCCAACCCGTGTTTCCTGGGCGGATTTGCCCGGAGCCGATGACATCAAAATTGAAAGCTTTTCAGCCCTGACTCAAATGGACTTCTACATGCAAGTCCAGCAGTTTTACGTAGCTCACAATACATCGGCCACCATTGAACTGCGGGAACACGAAGTTGAAGGATTGGGCACCCTTATCTATCAAGCCATTCAAGCTGGAGAATACGTCTCCGCCGCTCTGCTAGCCCGGTTCGATGACCATCAAACCTTCCCTCGCTTACCCTTTGAGCCAATTTCTAGACAACAGTACGAGGAGTTGGTTGAAGGCGTAGAAGCACGACGCAAAACCTACGATTTCTACACAGCGCTGAGTAACTACGATTTAGGGCTGAGTTTAGAAGCAGGGCCAGCAGGGT
>JAYKHH010000571.1:0-12287 GCA_035285265.1 Leptolyngbyaceae cyanobacterium
CTTCAGTGACTTTATAAGGGAATAATTGCTCGCGAACAATGTGTTTTAGCTTGTTGGTGGATTCCCAAACATCGTCTGTTTCGTCTAGTTCGACGGTCATCTCTAGAGTTTCAGATTGATAGTTCCCTAGATTTTTGACCCGACGGTAGCTAATGGTTTTGACTTGCATAATTACAGTTCGTCGTTAAGGTTTTCGTGAATGGTTTCGGGGATAAAATTGAGGTAGTAACGCGCATGGTTAGGCCTTCCATAAAGATCCCTTTCCCCTTCGCTTTGAAGGATATACCCTTCTTCATTCATTAGATGGGTGATTTTTTCTGCTATTTTTTGGGACTGCTGTCTATCAGAAATGATGCGAATTTCCATTAGTTCAACCCTTGAATATTCATTTCGCGCATCCAGGTTCTAACCGTTTCGGTCGGGAGATTTTTAGAGAATTCCACGACATCGTGTCCGGTTTGTTCAGCGCTTTTGCCGGTTTTTTTGGACAGGAGGTAACAGGCCGATAAAAGCGCGAGGGATACCTGGGCAAGGTGGACTTCGCCACAGGGTTTACTGGATATCACGGGGATTAATCCGTGTTGGTGAAACACCTCTCGTAAGCCATAGATAGCGGAAAGCATAGAGTCAAGATCTTGCTCTTCACAGTGCAATAGAAGGATACTTCCATCTTTGGGACGGGAGGCGATAATGTTGCGAATTTCGTGTGTGAAATGACGAACCTTTTTAGAGTGGCGATTACTGTAAGTCATAGGGGTTAAAGACTACCTCATAGTGGTGATCGGGGGACAGTTGACGCAGCAGTTTAGCGTGTTCCTCGGCATAGCCACGGGTGGAGAACCGCGCGGGAACTGTGCTGATAATCAGCCCTTGGTGATGGAGGATGATCCAAGGGAGCCGGGTGTTTGGCTTACGGCGGGATTGAGAGGATAGATTTATCGGGTACATGTCACATCCTTTAATAGCAAGCAACGGGCGAGAACAAAAGCTCAATATTTTCCTTGGGTTCTTGATAGCGAAAGAGCTTTAGGTAGTGTTTGGCGGTTTCCTTATCGCTAAAACGGGCATAAACCGTGTAACCAACCTCGTGACGGCTTATAACCGCCCATGGGCAAAGATAGAAGTCGTTAAGGGGGAAAAGATGAGCGGGGGAGAGTAGATGTTTCATTAATTTCTGGGGGTAGGGAGCGATCGCACTCATACCAGGTTGAGCGCGATCGCATTAACTGACTCAGACCTATCGTTTTGGGAGATTGAATCCTAGGGAAGCTATCGCACCGGCTCATGGCGATAGCAGTCCTTCACAGCTGTTTTGTCCTTTAGATTATCTCTGCGCATCACCTCCTACTAACTTGAATTGGACAAACTTGGCTGAACCCAGCGATCGCCCTCATTGACCAGGGCGATTAGATCCTCCTCCCAGCGTTGAAGCTGTTGCTGGGTAACGACGGGTGTATCGTCGGTTGGATCGGAGTCGGGTTCCGTGAAATTTTCTGTTTCGGGGTCGGGTTCTGTGGGGGAATCGCCCTCGATCAGTTGCTTTAACAGTTGCTTTGGAGTCAAACCGACTTCGGCTGCTTTTCGGGCCAGTGTCTCGTAGGTGCTGTGATCAATCTCAATCCGATGGGACTGTTCTGTCTTGCCGCCGACAATTTCGGCGATCGCGCTGGCAGTGATGCCATGTTGAGGTAGTGATCGCAGCACTTCATCCCATGCGTTAACCAGTTTGTCGCCACACCCCTCCAGGTTCCCATTGGCTAGATCGTCCTTCCAGAGTTTGACCAACGGACGGGCCTGAGCTTCATTCTGGGGGAGATAGGTAAATCCAGCCTTGGTTAGTGCGATGACGACCTCGGAGGCTTCAATCAGTCGGTTGATTTGCCAGACTGATTTACCTAGGGCGATTTCGCACCATTGTTGGAAGGAACCGAACCGTATCCCGTTCCTGGCTCTATCCCAGAGCTTGCAAACTTTGACCTTGGCGGCCAAATACCCGATGCGGACGTAGCTAAGGGAGTGTTCTTTAATTTGGTTGACGATCCAGTCTAGGGGTAGATGGTTGGGGTTCTCTTCCTCCACTTCCTGAATAAAAGCATTCAGGCTTTGGATATATGGAAGAAAATTAGCCCCCGAAATATCAATAGATGAGGTCAAATCAGCCATAGGGAGGGGGTCTCCAGTTCCGAAGGCAAATGGACGTTTAGAAGGGGTCTTCCCAGCGTCAAGCGCTAGAGTGGCTCAAGGCCTCGCCAGGTTGGGCGAGGGAGAGCATCAGTGGAATTACGCAAATCTTCATGAGATATTAAAGGAAGCCCAGTCTGCATAGGATGCACCCTGAAAATGTGTTCCCTGTGGGCTGGGTCTTTTTGCATCTTCCAACTCCTACTTTAGTAGGACTCGCCAAAAGAGTCAACTACTTTCGTAGGACTACTTTTGTAGTACAATGAAAAAAGAAGATTCTTCCAACCGTGACACGACATTGCAGACACTTCGCGAGGCGGCCGGATATACACAGGAAACTTTTAGCCGAGAGCTTGGACTTTCAAAATCCACTATCGGGTTCTACGAGGCTGGGCTAAAGTTACCGCGAATAGACAGATTCCTTGCGATGTGTAAGGCGCTGGGAGTCTCTCCTAAAACGCTTGCAAGGTCTATGAGGTTGGATGTGTCGGGAATCCCAGACGACGATCCACTAACGAGAGACAGCGAATGAGAACAAATGAACCAGCGATTAAAGCGATCGCTGGTTTTTTTGCCAATTGGCCAAATTTTGAGGAACCGCTATGAACCTAGACCCTGAACTAATGCAGCAGTTTGAGGCGGAAATGAAGCAATTGGAGACTGAAGAATTCCCACCTTCCGAGGTGGTTATGTCCCCATTGGTAATATTCGCCTTGATTACACAGATTCAGTTAGCCAGTCGGCATCCGTTCAATAGCAACTGGTATGCTACCCAATCGCAATCGCTGGCCCGCGAACTACAAACGGTGTTTAATCCCGATTCGGCCATCTACCAAATTTTAGAAATGGGTTGGAATCCAGAGGTAGGATTTGAGGCGTGGGCTGAAGGCAGGATTAGGCAGCACATCAGAGCCATCCAGCAACATTTAGTAGAGGAACTTAACAAGCAAGATCCTGATTCCGAATGGGAGATAGCAGGCGATGGATCAGTTGAAGCTGTTTGATTCCCACGGCAGCGCCTCCCGATCCTATGCCGATTGGGAGGCTGACTCCCTGGGCTATGACCCAAGCTGGGATGAAATTGTTAGGGTACAAGAGGCACCCCAAACCACCAAAACCCGTACCCTAACACCTGGGGAAGGCAATAAAAAACCCCCCATCCAGGGGAGCTTTGAACGAAAGATGATCAAGCGTAAGGGGAAAGAACATGGCCCCTACCTCTATCTAAGGTGGTGGATCGGTGGGAAGCACAAGTCCACCTACCTAGGTAAAGCCCCTCCTTTGAGAGGGTAGCAGTAAGCCAAAGCTGGCCAATTGGCCAGCTATCGGAGAGCAATGGCGTTACGTCGTTGCTCTTCGCTTATTTCTATGTAACCCCGGACTACCTGTAATGAGCGATGTCCTGTAAGGGAAGCAATTAAGTTGATATCCGTTCCATTGTTATAAAGATCAGTGATGAATCCGCGCCGGAACCCGTGAGTGCTAAAGCCATCATTTTCTAATCCCAGGGCTTCCAGCTTCCGTCTGATCATTCGGTCAATGGCCCGCACGCCCAGGTGGCAGCCAGGTAGGCGACCGGGAAACAGCCAACCCGATTGGGGAGGATTGAAGGCTTTTAATCTTGCAGCCAGTTGAGGGTGAATTGGCACCTGGCGAGTTTGTCCATCCTTTCTGGTTGATGCTCGGTAGGTGATTTGTTCCTGTAATTTTCTGCGTTCAGGGTCAACGTAGATGTCTCTGACTTGCAACTGGACAATCGCGCCTACCCTCTCCCCCGTGTAAAACGCAAGGTCTACAAACAGCTGGTGATCCTCGCGCGAGCATTTACCCCGAATCTTTCTGTAAATTAATTCATTAATTGGAGTGGATTTTCCATAACGATTTTTCTTGGCCATGTTCCTGTTCCCATCAGAATCACAAACAAAAAGGAACAAATATTTCTATTCCTCATTAAGATTACGCCAAAAGCCTTGCAGGGAATAGAGTGTATCCACTGAAGGCAGTTCTACTTTTGATTAAAAGAGGGCAATTGTCACACTGATTAAATTCGCTTCAAATTGAATTGTTAACTTCAATTCATATTAAAAAATGCCTGCTCCTAGCATCCAAGAATTATTCGGTGTTAATGCTTCCCTCTCTGGTTCTACCCTCGCGATCACCTTAACGGATTTCCTACCAGAGGGATTCGACGTAACCGATCCGACTGCCAGCCGGGTTGTAGCGGCCATGGTTAAGCGTTGGAAAAATTTCACCACTGGCAAAGAAGACGATCCTACGGTGGGTATCACGGTAGGCGCTCCGTTTGTGTCACTCGCAACCCGTGGTGAACAAACGCAGCGATCGTTCCAATATTCTGTTTCTCTTTACATTCCTGACGTGGGCGCGGCCGAACCAGACCCCGATTTAGTGGTGTAAGCCGATGGCCTGTACCGGAAGAACGAAGGCGATCGTTAAAATTCTAACTCCCCAACCGGACAAGCTAACCTTTAGCAGTCCTCCGATTGAGGTGGAAATTTTGGAGCGATCGCCGCAATGGCAACTGAATTATTACTACGAATTTGACAACGGCTCTTACTACCAGGGTTATAGCTACTACGCTCTGGCCTGGGGAGAAGAGAATGAAATCGGCTTGAGGCTTGAGGTTGTAGAGGATATCTGGAAAATCTGGGTTAAGGGACGCTACCCAAAAGAAGACTCGCTATTGGGGCCGGTCGTCGAGGTCATCACCGAATCAAATGAGCAGAACGGGCGTGTTATTCGCAATTTCCAAATTGGGTCAAGAAATATCGCGGTTTCCAATCAGTGGAAGCTCATTATTTCTGATATTTCCGGGCCGGTTGTAGAGCGATTCTACGAGCAGGAACCCACCTATGAAATCATTTGCGGATGCAAGGTGGATGAGTGTGAAATTCCTTGTGCATCTAAGTCGGAGGGATTTTGTTGTTTAGAGAAAGCGGGGCTTTTAAGGCTGCAACGGCGGCTTTTCGATACTGAGGGCGGATACTATTTGAGGTGAGTTAAATGGCTAGTTCCTGTGGGGAATTAGAAGTGCTTTTGGAGCAGTTAACGACGCGAATTATCAGCCTGGAAAAACAGTTAGGAGACAAGCTCGACCGGAATGAACGGAAGGCGATCATCTCCGATGCAAAGCAGCAGACGGTGGCAGTATTGTCCCCAGAAATTGGCATGGCGATCAATCTGGGATATGCGGCCCAGGCGGCAATTGGAGCCTTGAAAGCAAAGCAAATCGCGATCGCTGCTACAGCCGCCGCCGCCATGAGTACGGCAGGGAAGGCGTTAGGGTCGGCCTTGGGCGCAGTGGCACGGATCGCCGGCGTGGTAGCCCAGCTAGCTGGCTTGGCTGCGTCAGTGGCGACACTTTTGGTTCTAGGCAGCCGCATTGACGCGATTGAATCCCGCCTAGATTCCGTAGAGGGCGGCGTAGGACAGGCAATTAGCATCGGCAGCGCGGCTAAGAGCGCGGCGGAATCTGCCAAGAAAATCGCTTCAGAAGCGGCGGCCAGTGCTGCCAGGGCATTTAGCGCGGCTCAATCGGCTGATGCAAACGCGAATAAAGCGATTAAGTCTGCCAATGCGGCCAGTGCCACGGCCGGCAACGCATTGGCTGCAGCCCGAACGGCTGACACCAACGCGAATAAAGCGATTAAGTCTGCCGATCTTGCTGGAGCTAATGCTAATCGTGCGATCGCGATTTCGACGAATGCAGAATCCGCCGCGAGAAGCGCAGGGAAAAAAGCAGACGCAGCATCTTCTACGGCTGGCAACGCATTGGCTACAGCCCAGGGCGTTCAGGCTGAAATTCCCCAGCTAAGGAAGAGACTCAACAGCGTCGAAGGGACGGCCGGCAACGCATTGGCTACAGCCCAGGGCGTTCAGGCTGAAATTCCCCAGCTAAGGAAACGGACTGATGAGGCGATCAGACTGTCTACAGGCGCGAACACGATCGCGCAGAACGCGCTGAACATTGCCAACCAAGCCCTAAAAGCCAAGGCCACTCCTGGCCCCCGCGGGGCAAGAGGCCCCATGGGCATGACAGGTCTGGCCGGAGCGCCCGGTAAAGATGGCGCACCTGGGCGGTCGGGCGCACCTGGCAGAGACGGCGCGCCTGGGAAAGACGGAAAAGACGGAATCAATGGCGGGGGAATAGATAGAGCCACGCTAGACGCTTTAAAGACAGCGATCGCCACCGTCAGAGCGACCACAATCACCATCGTCAATAATGTGACAAACAATAACTCAGCAGATATCAAGCGACTCGAAAAGAAAGTAGACGCTACCCCTGCAATTACAGCAGGAATAGTTTTGGCGGGGCTAACTCCTACCCTGAAAAATATTCAAGCGAATCAAGGTGCAATGACCGGGGCATTAAGCACGATTCAAGCCAACTTGAATAACCTCAAAAATAATATGGAGAAGGGCTTCAAAAAAATCATGGGCGGGATTGACTTTATGAAGATAATCGACGTTTTGACGCTGATTACTTCATTCCATAATGCCCTAATGCTCAGTCGTTCCATCGGTGAAACTCTGATTCAAGTAATCGAGAACGGCTTGCAAATGTTCGGTATCAAAGCAACCGAAAATGGGGAAGATCTAACCGTTTCTAAGGTGTTGGGTAGAAAATTTGAAGACGCAATGAAAGCAACCTTTGGCGCAACCCAATGGGCGCAAATTGTAGCCACATGGAAAGGATTAAATAATATTTATACATCTGCTGCAAACATCGCCTGGAATATTCGCGCTATGTTCGATAGCACCAATTCAATTGTTAGTTGGACGGCAGAGAATACGGGCAAGATTGGGAACGCCTTGAAGCGATTCGGCGTAGTAGGCGAGAAAGCCTATGGGCGAATGCCAGAGCAGGTTACGGCTATGAATGCGTTCCAGCAGAGACTAGAGGCTCTAGAGGACACTGCAAGCGGTCTAGAGATGGTTTCCAGCGAGGTTCTAAGCATCCAGCAGAATGTGGCTGAATTCAAAGAACAGCGTGATAAATTTGAACAATCAATCGTAGAATTCCCACCATTGAATAGACCTGATAATGAGCCTGTAAAGGCGCGGGAAGAACTAGAGAAAGCAAATTCCACGGGAGCAGAAATTATCGCCTCGGCTTTTGAGCCGGACGAGGAGTAATCAATGGCTTTGCCCAGCAATTTCAATGAATGGATTAATTTGAGGGAAGCCATTCAATACGAGCATAATAAGCAGGTTAGGAAGCTTTATTCCAAAACCCCAGAAGATGACGTTTCGACACCCAAATCCAGGCTAAAACACACCGCCTTAATTAAAGATTCTGACTCCTCGACAATGGTTCTTCTGCGCCTCTTTTATCACTACTTTTGTGCTAGAAGAACTAGAGATTTAGTTCATCCAGTCTACGGTTCTCCCTTGCCAGATGTGCAAGCGGAGCGGCGTTTTAAGCCGCAAGTGTTCCTCTACTTCCTGGAGGATCTAGAGGATGTTGAGCCGGGGTTTCCGCCTGTGGCGGGTGAGATAACTTTCCGCTTAATGGATCAAGACAGCAACACAATCAGCATGACGGAAATCAAGACGATCGCCCAGAAAGTCAAATCTCAATTTGCCATGGGCTCAGGCCGCACCTGGAAAAAAGGGAAGGAGATGGCCTCCTACACCGATAAAAAGAAGGGGTATCAATTCCAGCTTTTAGTCAGGGATAAGTCAGAGGCCAAGTCGCTGATTACCGACATTCTCCAGATCCAATCACACACCCCTGATTGGGAGAATCTGAATTATCAGGAGAATGATGCCCCTACTAGCAAATATCCAACAGTCCCCGGCAAGCACAATGTGCTGGGGAAGCTTGAGAATCTTCCCCGCCGCCGCCCCATCGCAGAAGTGAGGTTTCAGTACGCGCTACTTCATCTGCACGGGAGCAGCCGCATAATTCCGTTATGCGATCGCTCATACACTCTCCAAAATCCCGTGGTGTGACGGCACACGCTGTTTACGCCCAGAACGTCTATGACCATCCACAAGCCAAAACACGCCGCTACACGCTTGTAAGCTGGGCGTAGTAAGCACTTCGGAACCAATAGAAAATCATGGCAGGACGTAAGTATAGCCGGATTATTCAATCGGCCCGCTACTATGCGGCAGTAGACAACTACCTTAAGTACATCACAGACAGCACCAAGCGCGGTAGCCGAGTGGGGTTAGGCGACCCACGACCCGAATCCAAGATTTTGTATGTCCAGCCATTCTCTGTCGCGCTGGCACCCAAACAACTGGCTAAAGTCTCCGGCGCAGCACCGACCTACAACACACAAGAATCAAAAATGGCCGGTTACACCAAGGCCGCCTTGGCCGCTGATGAGGCAGCCGTAGATATTGACGGCTTTCGGGCGGCCCGGGTGATTATCAAGACTGGAATCACAACCACCAAGAAAGTCGAAATTTCCAAAGTGACCGGCATGAAATACCTGTCCTATGGGGGTAAGAGTTCCTCCATCCCCTTTGGGCGGAAAACGGCAACCGAGAATGAGGGGGAAGCATTTCTGTCTCTGAAGACTGCCTTGGCTGGGGGATTCACGGCAGCCAGTACCAAAATCACTTGGAGCAAGGAACGCGCTTGATGCTTTGGCTACCCTTTACTACTTACTACGGGGACGATCCTGATTTTAACGAAGCGGATCAAAGGGCTGAAGTTGAGCAATTATTCCAGCGTCAATCCATGATTGAGGACGTTTGGGAGGGACTAGAATCGGCTGACACCCTTCTAGACCTCCTAGAGTTCCAAGGGATTGACCCGGTTGAGTACGTCCAGACCTGCGTAGAAAATGTGCAATTAATCACCGGGCTATGATCGGGCAACCCATTTTAGATCTAGGGAATACGAATAATTGGGAATTGGTCTGGCCTCAGTTTGAGTTTGCGGCGGTGCAGACCGGCCCCAGTTCCTACATCCGCATCCCTGAATTTTTCTGTCCTGTGCAATTGACCAAACCGATTTTGGCTATCAGTCTTTCCACTAGCCAAGGCGGGGTGAAACTCGCGGGGTTTGTCAATCAGAAAATCCAGACCGGGCTAACTGTCGGTGGACAACCTGACGCTTATGCTCTCTATCGGCGAAAGGTTTACTTTGAGGACAATCAAATCATTTTTATCCCTGATATCGTCGATTCTTATTCGGTTTCCATATCGGTGCCGTATTGGATTAGGCACATTAAAGGGGCGATGTGGATGTATACGGGCATCATTTCTGACTCAATTACTGAGCGTTTGAAAGCGGTTCAGCTTTCAATTGAGGGGCTTCAATGAATGTTACCGAGAAATATTTCTTTTCCTTTATCGGGGCGTTTTTATCCGCAATTATCATTGCGTCATTTTTTTCTATTCAGACTACATCGCTTCAAGTTGCACGCCTAGAGGAGAAGATGGAAGCGATCAAGAGCAACCTCGCGATCACTGAAACAAGGCACCGAGAGATGGAAGATAGACTGAAAATCCTTGAGGCCAAGAAATGACCTGGATTGATCTAGGGGAGATTGAGCTAGAACCGGACTGGCTTTATTTCCCATTGCCGGGAAACTTATTTCGATTCCGATTCCCTCAGACCAGCGACACCCGATTGCAGATTGCCTTCTACGAAGAGCTAGATCAGGAGAGGATTCTATTCGGGTCGCGGGTTGTCTCCCTGAATCAATTGGTGGCGATCGCACACCTCAGTCATGTCTACGAAGCCAATGCAACGGGATTTGCAATTAAACCGTTGTTTGGCGCTATTCCACCTTTCAATCTGGAGATTCAAATGTCTATTAATAATGTAGGTGCGTCTTACCAGCCCGACCCCGCCACGACGATCGCAGCCACCATTCCCGACCTGGCAGCAAACGTGGCTGAACAACTACTGGCCGCCAACCCAGACCGGAAGTTTGCAGCGATCGTCAACAATTCCTTATCAGACGTAACGATCATCCTGGGAGAACCCACCGGGGCCGCCAATGGTAAGGGGATCATCCTTAAGGGCGGCGGCGGATCGGTGACTATCAGCGCCAATTCAGATATTTGGTGGAAGGGGGCGATTAGCGCCATGTCTGCCAATGCCGTGGCTGCTGGGTTGCTCTCCGTTGTGGAGGGCAGCTGATGAGCATCAATAATGATGTGATCGGCGTGCCTCCCGCGGAGGATTGGCGGTCTCCGACGCTGATAAATGGGTGGGTTGAGCGAATTGATCCGCTAGGAGGGGGGTTTACTGCTCCCGTGGGATTCTATAAAGATCCGTTGGGTATTGTGCACCTTAGAGGGCGGGTCAGAAGTGGGGCGATCAGTGTGCCTATTTTTGTCCTGCCTCAAAGTCACCGTCCCCCTCATAGCTTTAGTTTTACCGCCGCCGCAAATCCATCAGGATCTACTTTTGGGCTAGCCTTTGTTCGCGTTTTCGCAAACGGAGAGGTTGTCAGTGGAACGACTATTTCTGGGTCGGCTAGCTGGCTAGAATTGCAGTCAATTCAATTTAGGACTGGGGATTTACTTTAATTCTTGTACAAGTTTTTTAAAAAGTATGGCGGTGGCTCTGGCAGCAATTCTGCCACGGGCTAACTTGACTGGCTTGTGACTTTTCTCACGGTCTAGCAAATCTCCCAGGTACTTCCCTAACTCATTTTTAGGACGGCTGCGCTTGACCTCCAAACGGGTGAAAACCCACTGCCACAATGCAGTTCTGCACAGTTGAGATCCGGCTTTTTTGGTCATTTTGCGATCGCCACTTTCCTCACGGGTTGGGGCCGCTCCCAATGCTTTTTGAAATTTCCGAAGGGACAAATAACGCTTGGTGGATTTGCCTGTAGCTGGGTTTCGCAGGATTCTAACTTCCGGCTTCCCGTCTACCAGATAGTTCTCAAGCGGGTAGATCTGGCTGAGTATCAAGGCTTCCACTCGTTCGCCAAAGCCAAACTCAGCGAACACCTTGCGGTAGGGAAGGAAGCGAACATCGCCCAGGTGCGATCGCATTTCCACTTCTAGCGATCGCTCCCTACGCTGGAGTGCCGCCAGCAGTTTGGCGGCTTCAACCGTATCAGTTCCCAGACCCAGACCGACTGATTCCGAATAAAGTCGGTCATACTTGGCTGATTTGCGTTCCATTGCCAGCCATCCCCAGAACAGTGAAGCATTCAAGCCGATTTTGGCTGCCTCTGGGAACTGCCAGGCGAGATCCTGACGGATTCTGTTAATTAGGGGGGACTGAACACGGGCGCAATGGTGGAGCCGTAGCACGGTATCCCGCATTTCTGCCACGACTGAATCGCGAATTCTCACAAACCTTCGTGGTGAGTTTTGATGTTCCAGATAATAACAGGCGAGGGCTAAAGAGTCAGCTTGATCGTCTTTATCTGGGAGGTCTAGATTCTGCCGATATGCTCTCAGTTGCTTGTGACCGACTAGCGCAATCTTTACCCCATTTTCTGACAGTTTAGAGACCCATAACTTAGAATAATTGACCCCGGTAGGTTCCAATGCTGCTACGTCGGGTTTTAGGTCTAGCAAGGCTTTTAAGCCTGTAGTATCGGCATAAAGCTTTAAGAAATTGTGTTCATAATAAAATTGTCTAGGTTCGTCCGGCCGCACGTCATCAAGTGTGCAAACGACTACCGAATCTTTGCACACATCTAATCCGAGGATTCTCATTTATTCCGTTTTGTGCTGGTGATTTTATGTGATTAAAAGTGACAATGCCTGCAAATCACCCATAAGCCATTACTAGCTTCATTTACTTTCAAGGCGGTCTAAGGTCACTTTTTTAATTCCCACTTTTAACAATTGCCGAGCCTATTAAGGGCTAAGAGCCAAAAGCTCACTTTCACATCAAGGCCCTAAACAATTGTTTAGGAGTGGGACAACGTGGGGTGGAATCACGCCGCGACAGCCCCAGAGGGGCTGTTTCGCCGGGGTTTCACCGGCTCGTCAGGCGGTTAAAATTCAATATCGTCTATGTCTGTTTCTTCAGTGACTTTATAAGGGAATAATTGCTCGCGAACAATGTGTTTTAGCTTGTTGGTGGATTCCCAAACATCGTCTGTTTCGTCTAGTTCGACGGTCATCTCTAGAGTTTCAGATTGATAGTTCCC
>JAYKHH010000572.1:0-3634 GCA_035285265.1 Leptolyngbyaceae cyanobacterium
TTTCAGATAGTCCTAGTTGAATCTGAGAAAATCCAATAATTGATTAAGCTGTGTAACAAAAACCAGGCTGAAAAGCTGATTGTCTCGTGAATCAGTATTTTTCCTAAAGGTGATCTCCGTAGAACTGCAACATTGACAAACCTACCCCCTGATAGCGCACAATGATGCGACCTACTTCTTCAAAGAGACGCTTGGTTGGTACGGCAAAACTACCACTAGGCGCTGCTCTCGATTTCCCAAACCTGCTCCAGATCTACAATTTTGCATCTGCCATTGAATGGTCGAGTTAGTCTCGCAAGAACAGCTTGGCAATATTTGTTCTAGTTTTCCACCTGTGGAAAACTCAATTGTGCTGTTTTTATTGTTCCAAATTCCTGAGGAGTCACCTTAAATGAATGCGACTGTAAGTATCCTGGCTGAAATTCCTGAGACTCTCCACGAAGCTCTGACCCATTACCTAGACACCCATCCTGAGTGGGATCAAGACCGCGTCTTTTCAGCTGCGTTGTCCTTGTTTTTGCTGCAAAATGGAGACAGCGATCGCCGCGCTGCACGAGGCTCTCTGGATACGTTGTTTAAGCACCCTGTTTAGCCTTACGGCGAATGTGACGGCTGATCGCTCGCTAAAGTGCTTTTATTTTCTATTTCCTAGAGTTTAACTCCTCATGGCTTACTACTGGTTTAAAGCTCTGCATCTGGTTGGGCTTGTGGTTTGGTTTGCAGGTTTGTTTTACCTGGTGCGTCTGTTTATCTATCATGTCGAGGCCGATGAGCAACCCGAACCTGCCCAAACCATTCTCAAAAACCAATATCAGATTATGGAGAAACGTCTCTATAGGCTGATTACCACCCCAGGGATGCTGCTAACCGTAGCAATGGCAATTGGTTTGTTAACCACTGAGCCGGATGTTCTCAAAAGTACTTGGTTACAGGTCAAGCTGGGATTTGTTGCCGCCTTACTGGCCTATCATCACTACTGCGGCTATCTTATGAAAAAGTTGGCAGCAAACCAATGTCAGTGGAGCAGCCAAAAACTGCGGGCACTGAATGAGGTACCCACGGTCTTTCTGCTGGTCATTGTTCTACTGGCTGTATTCAAGAACAGCTTACCTACGGACATTACTGTTTGGGTTGTGGTTGCCTTGATTATTGTGATGGCAGCTACTATCCAGCTCTATGCCAAGAAGCGTCGCCAAGACAAGGAAAAGCTGATGGCAGCCTCTCTGGCTGCGGAGGAACAGCCAACTTCAAAGGTTGGGGTTTGAATGAATAGAGCGATTCTGAAGGCTAGGGTGAATGGATAGGGGCAATCCTGAGGAGATTGCCCCATGATGATGCGAGGACAAATGCACTGCTCTGATTAACTTCTAGGAAACCAGGTCTTGGTGATCCGTCCTTTGATTTCCTGCCCTAGCCAGGGAGTATTGGCAGCCAGAGAATGCAAGGTTTGTTGGTTCACAGTCCAAGACTGGTTTGGGTCAAAGAGGATTAATTCTGCGGGTTGACCAGGGGCGATCGCTCCCACGCTCTGTCCTAAACACTGGGCAGGACGTACACTCAAGGCACGCCACAACTCTAAGGCTGACCAGTCTCCATCGCTGACTAGGGTTTGCCACAGCAAGGGGAGGGCTAGTTCTAGTCCGATCGCCCCGGGTGGAGCTTCCGCAAAGGTGACAGTCTTATCTTCATAGGTGTGGGGGCTGTGATCAATGGCGATCGCATCGATGATTCCCTGCTGAATTCCTCGACAGAGGGCCGATTGATCCGCTGAACTTCCGAGGGGAGGCTCTAGGCGTAGGCTGGTGTTATAGTCCTGAAGATGAGTGCTATTGAGTAATAGGTGCATCCAGGAAGTACTGGCAGTTACGGGCAAACCCCGCTCCTTAGCTGCGTGAATTAACTCAACGCTACGGGCCGTAGACACTCGCATCACATGAATCGGAGTGCCAATGTCGGCAACTAGCTCTAGTAGAACTGCTAGGGCGGTAGTCTCCGCGATCGCGGGATTACCCGGCAAGCCAAACTTGAGGGATTCAATCCCCTCCCGCATCACCCCCTTCCCTGCCAACTTGAGGTCACAGGGCCAAAGGGCAACGGGTTTACCGAGGGGGTATAAATATTCCAGCAGATGACGGGTAAAGCTACAATTCTGCAACGGCTGACCGTCGGCAAACCCAATCACTCCTGCCGCAGCTAGCTCTGCCAATTCCGTCATCTGTTCCCCTTTCACGCCTAGGGTAAGGGCTCCCCAAACCTGAATCTTGAGTAGGTCATCGGGCTGGGATTGAGCCTGAAACCAGGCGAGAGCGCCAGCATGATCGAGGGCTGGGTTGGTATCTGGCAGAATCGCCACTTGGGTAAACCCCCCAGCCGTTGCCGCTTGTTTCAGGGAGGCTAGGGTTTCCCGCGATTCAAATCCTGGTTCTCCAGAGTGGCTATAGAGGTCTACCAATCCTGGCCCTAAAATTAATCCCTGACAGGGACGCACTTGGCTGTCAGGGGGGACATCAGTAAGCTCAGGGGCAATTGCCTGAATAATGCCATCACTAATCAGAACATCCAACGCTTGATCCGTCTCAGAAACCGGATCAAGCAGTCGTACCTGTTGGAGGAGTGTACTAGTCATCCCTAGAAATACCCACGCTTATAGCGCTCCTGCTGCAGTTTTATCTAAAATGCCGCCTGCAAGATGGGTGGTGATATTCATGGCTTGCAACAGGGGAGAGTTTTCTGGCCCACGAGTATAATCAATGACACTGACAGCTCCGTTGCCTTGGCGGAAGTTCCAGAAATTTTCTGGCCCCAGCCCTAGGACATGGCACAGGATCGCTTTATTGATCGCATCGTGGGCTACGACCAAAATCGTGATGGGTTGCTCACCAGGGGGAGTCGTGGCAGATTCGACAATAGAACGCCAACCTGCGATCGCCCGTTCCCAGACTTGATTTAGATTTTCCCCCTCTGGCATTTGCACCGTTTCTGGGGCTACTTGCCACTGATGCAATTGCTCGGCAAAATCTACCTTGATCTCCTCTTCGAGCTTGCCTTCCCAAAGTCCATGACTAATTTCTCGCAGATCGGGCTGCAGTTCTAGTTCCAGGCTGGGATGGTGTTGCAAAATAATTTCGGCAGTTTCTTTGGGACGGAGCATCGGGCTACTGACGGCTCGATCAATCTGGATAGTCTTGAGAAACTCTGCGGCTTGCTGGGCTTGCTGTCGTCCTGTATCATTCAGCGGTACATCAATCCAACCTTGAAACCGCTTTTGGCGATTCCAATCTGTTTCACCATGGCGCACTAATAATAGACGAGGGCCTTGATGCTTGCTTCTCAAAGTAGGCAGCATCTCACCGAGGTGAGCCGTTAAATTCAGGGATTCTAGCTGAACGGGCTGACCCAATTCTCCGGAAAAATTCAAGACGCTAATGCCACAGTTGGACTGGTGCATGGCTTGATAGCGATCTGGAGTAAGTCCGATCGCCACACTAATCAAGGCTCGGTTAATGCCACTGTGGGCAACGATTAAAATCGTCTGTCCAGAATGCTTGGGCAGCACGGATTGCCAGAATTCCTGGGCTTGCTCATAGAGAGCGGGAACGGGAAAGTGATCTACTAAACCGTTTGGCCCCGGCAC
>JAYKHH010000573.1:0-3972 GCA_035285265.1 Leptolyngbyaceae cyanobacterium
AAGAATTATTGCCAGAACCTTACCGCCAGAATGCCCAGGCTTACCGCAAAGGCACTGACACGATGGATGTGTGGTTTGACTCTGGTACCTCTTGGGCGGCGGTAGCTCAGCAACGTCCAGAACTGAATTATCCCGCCGACATCTATCTAGAAGGCTCAGACCAACACCGGGGTTGGTTTCAATCCAGCCTGTTGACCAGTGTGGCGGCCAATGGTCACGCCCCCTACAAAACTGTGTTGACCCACGGCTTTGCTCTAGATGAGCAGGGGCGCAAAATGAGCAAGTCCGTTGGCAATGTGGTTGATCCCAAGATTGTGATTGATGGCGGTAAAAACCAGCAATCAGACCCACCCTATGGGGCGGATGTGCTGCGTCTGTGGGTTTCGTCGGTGGACTACTCCTCGGATGTGCTGATCGGGAAGACGATTCTCAAGCAGTTGTCGGATGTGTACCGCAAAATCCGCAACACGGCCCGCTTCCTGCTAGGCAACTTGCACGACTTTGACCCAGAGCAGAATGCCGTCCCCTACGAGCAGTTGCCGGAACTCGATCGCTACATGCTGCATCGAACCAGTGAGGTCTTCAACGAAGTCACCGATGCCTTTGAGACGTTCCAGTTCTTCCGGTTCTTCCAGACAGTACAGAACTTCTGTGTGGTTGACCTCTCTAACTTCTATCTGGATATTGCTAAGGATCGGCTCTACATCAGCAACGCCAATGGTGTGCGGCGACGCAGTTGCCAAACCGTGCTGCGGATCGTGTTAGAGAATTTGGCACGGGCGATCGCACCCGTCCTATCTCATATGGCAGAGGATATCTGGCAGTTCTTACCCTACTCAACGCCTTATAAATCTGTGTTTGAGTCCGGTTGGATCAAACTAGAAGATTATTGGCACGTTCCAGAACTAACCGAACCTTGGTCAGTGCTGCGGCAGATTCGAGCCGAGGTGAATAAGGTAATGGAACAAGCCCGGACTGAGAAGGTAATTGGGTCTTCCTTGGAAGCGAAAGTCCTGCTCTATATCCCAGACGTAACGCTACGCCAAAAACTCCAAGCCATCAATCCCTCTGAGGGTCTCAGCGGTAACGGGGTAGACGAACTCCGCTATCTGTTGATTGTGTCCCAAGTGGAATTGCTGGATTCTCCTGAGTTATTAGAGAAAGCCCAGTATCGTGCTCAATCGGGCACTTTGGAAATCGGCGTGGTCAAAGCTGAGGGTGAGAAGTGCGATCGCTGCTGGAATTATTCGCTTAATGTGGGTAAGTCGAAGGCACATCCATTGTTGTGCGATCGCTGTGAATCTGCTTTAGCAGGTCATTTCTAGCAGCAGCTAGCACTTGAAGGTGAGACAAAAAGAGGCGAATAGCTCAATTTGTTTCACCTTACATATTTCGCTCAACCTTGCTTTAGGTAGATAGTCCAGGGATTCGAGTTGTGATGCTCTCAAATCGAGAAAAATGCTTGCGGTCAAAGGAGTAAGCAATCTTCAATTCTTGCTGCATCATCCACGCAACGTTGTAGGCATCGATAAAATCCACATTTTTTGCTACGTAGTCTGATATTGCTTGCAACAGTAAGTCGGCTTCTGCTACTTCTAGTCCAGGTGTATTTAGAATGGCTAGCAAATTGTCTCGAATCTGCTCCCTTGACAGCTTATAAAAAGAGGCCAATGTCCATACAATCTCTGCAATCACCATGGCACTGGTAACTAGAACCAGTTCTCCCTTGGCAGCACGTTGAAGTAAGTCTTCTACATGGTCTGCTTGTTCTGGCACATCATTGGTGAGATAGCGCAAAAAGAGATTGGTATCTACAAAAACCTTCTCACTGCTCATCGGTCGCCTTTCTGTAAGCACGGTCATCCACAACTTGCTGCCGGATACCTGCAAAGTCTTGAGGTTGGGTAACGTGAATACTGCCTCTGAGATCTAATAGGGTACGTTGCAAGGGTTGTAACACAATGTCATCACCACGACGGATGAAGGCAAGGCGATCGCCCTCTTGAAGATTTAGCTCTTGGCGAATCTGACTAGGTATGGCGATTTGTCCCCGTCTTCCTACTTTACTGATATTCATGTAAAACTCACTTTCGACTGACAATTTGAGCTTTGACTGACATGCATTGTAGTTTAAGAAAAGGGAAGTTGGGTTAAATAGTTTCAGTTTTCCACCTCAATTGGCTTTAGCTAGAAAGGAAATCTTACGGACAGATGATTGATGCCTGCCCGTAAGACCTTCACTAGGCTAGGGACTTCCAAATCCACCGAGGGCAGACTGGCTGAAGCTGGTAGCTCCTTGGCTCGCTCGGACTGCAGACTGGGAAAAGACCTGAAACGCCTGACGGATTTCATTGTCGCTATTGCCAGGGGTAAGAATCCACTCGTCTCGGATTCCCATCTCTCGGAAGACTTGGCGGAAATCTGTGGCTCCGTCATCAATGCCCATGGCTGCCACGATATGATTTTCAGCCATTAGCATGTCCTTCACCAAGGCAGAAACCGTCTGGGCACTGGCTCGAACTGAGTGTGCATCGGCTCCATCAGTGATTAGCAGGGTTACAGTACGGACGGGAACCCCATTATCTGCAAACTCTTGGGCTTTGGCTAGCACAGTTCCCAGTAACACCACGGTTTGATCGTAGAGGGGTGTTCCTTGATTGGGATCATAGTTCTGAGTATCCATCCGCACAGTTTGATTCAAGGCGCAGTAGGGATACAGCACAAATCCATTCAG
Organism: Leptolyngbyaceae cyanobacterium; assembly: GCA_035285265.1. Taxonomy (GTDB): domain Bacteria; phylum Cyanobacteriota; class Cyanobacteriia; order JARCMD01; family JARCMD01; genus JAYKHH01. Next base: position 2,735 of record JAYKHH010000573.1, read on the forward strand.
GTAGCGGGTATGCACTAAAATGCTGTCCTGTTGCTTGGAAGTCATCAAGGCATCGAGCACGGAATTATGCCCCCCTCGCACGGCTTGGGTGTTGCCGCTAAACCGAATTGAGCCGGAGTCGTCGGGCATCATGGTAACAAGGACAACTTCGCTAGCAGTAACATCATCGACATTTACACCTAAACCTGCTTGGATTTGTGCGCCAATATCGACCACGTTTAAAGCCTGCATAGAAGCGGTGGAGAGCAGCCCATCATCGTGGGCAGTTTGAAAGAGGTTGTTGAGGTTGGGGGTATTGTTGTTCATGATTGGGTTCCTAGGTTGGGTAGGTTGAGAATTTTGGAAAGAGATCCCCCCTAACCCCCCTTAGGAAAGGGGGGAAAAGAAACTTTTATTGGATCAGTTCCCTTGGTAAGAAAGGGGGTCGGAACAGCCCCCCTTTTTTCTAGCGAAGCGGCGCGATAGCGCGGGGGTAGGGGGGATCTCTTCGTTGTTGCTACGTAGCGGGGATCTCTTGATTACAAAGACAGATCAGCCCAAGTTGCGATCGCATCGGTAGACTTAACGACATGCATTCCAGCGGCGGCGAACCGAGCGAAGGCAGCATCTCCTTGGTCGGTAAAGTCAACCACACCGGGTACAACAACAGGCGAGGTGCAGTCCTCCAGTAGATAAACCTTTTTGGCGAGGCTAGGGTCTTGCGCCAGGATCTCGGTGAGCAGGTCATCAATCGTCCAAGCGACACAGTGACTCTTGGCTTGACCCGCAATAATCACGGCATCAAACTCTAGGAGTTTCTGGATAAAGCGGGTGTTCTTTTGAGCCACGGGACGACCTTCTGCGCCCTCCAAAACTTCGGGTTGCAGCACCGAGTAGTTTTCAGTGAGAGGATTGCCACCCTTGATTTCAAAACCCGTCTGACTATTCCGGGCAATGTTGTGGAAGAAAAAGGCTTCTTCTACGGCTGAAACGAGGGCGTGACCAATACCGCCCAGCATGGAGTGGTAGGGCCAGATAATCAGGGGATATTTGCCTTTGTCGCTCAGTTTTTGGACGTAGTGCAGAGCGTGACGCTGCAACGCTAGATAGTTCCCCTGGGCAATGCTGTAGGTAATACCGGGATTGACTTTCCACACTCCTTTTTGCACATCGTCTAAGGTAATAACGGTCATAGGCGCAGGATGCTCCCCAGCATCGTTCACCCAAAAGATCGGGTGGAAGATTTGCATCGCTGTGTG
>JAYKHH010000574.1:0-5066 GCA_035285265.1 Leptolyngbyaceae cyanobacterium
TGAAATTTTGTGGGAGCGATCGCACTCGATGAGACGCTTCTGGCTCGTTCATGAGCGCCTCTGTTCAAATTGGCAACTTGATCCAATCTCATTGATTAATCCCTAAAAATACCCAAATTTTGGCTGATTGGGGTAAATTTGGGGTAAAGAGTATGCAGATCGGCTGAAAGCCTTATAGAGTAATGAGTTTTCCAGGTCTCCAAAACCTGATGTCGGGGGTTCAAGTCCTCCAGGGCGCGCTTCTCCAGAAACCCTTGAAGTCCTCGGATTTCAAGGGTTTTTTAATGTTTAGTCCTCCGCGTCCTCGCAGCCTGGACGAGCCAGCGTCTACCAATTTTCCATTGTGAAACTCTTGGATTACAGGGCCCGCTGGTCAGAGCTAGAAGCCCATCGGAACCCCTTTGCCACCGTGGTGATGGCGCACCTCAAAGCCCAAGAAACGCGGGACAATGGAGAGGAGCGTAAAACCTGGAAACTTTACCTCACCAAACGACTCTATGAACAGGGTTATCAACGACAGGATATCCTTAATTTATTCCTGTTTATTGACTGGGTGATGACCCTTCCCCAAGCCCTGAGCGAAGATTTTTGGCAGGAACTCACACAATACGAGGAGTACAAGCGAGTGCCCTACATTACGAGTATTGAACGCATGGCCTTGGAGAAAGGCATTGAGCAAGGACGACAAGAAGGACGGCAAGAAGGACGACGGGAAGGACGGCAAGAAGGACGGCAAGAAGGACGGCAAGAAGGACGGCAAGAAGGACGGCAAGAAGGACGGCGGGAAGGGTTACTTTTAGCTCTGAGTCTCGGTCTGGAGTTCAAATTTGGGGAGGAAGGACTCAGCCTTCTGCCAGATATTTCAGAAATTCCAGATCTGCAAGTGCTGGAAGCGCTCGTGGCGGCGCTGAAGACCGCCAGTTCTGTAACGGAAGTGCGTCGCCTCTATACTAGTCACCCGTAGGTCAGGGAGAGATGCCGAGACAGACTCAACCGATCGCTGATGAGATCGGGGCACTCGCCTTGAAACCACGGGGGTGTTTGAGTTTCGGGATCAGGGCAAGCTGTGGGGAGAGCCTTACAAAAATCGGGTGGCGATTTCCGTTGGATGGGCGGGGCGATCGCTGAGGCTACAACCAAAGAAGTAGAAGTCAGGCCATGTTGTACTCCCGAATCCCCAAGGACTCATAATCCTCAAGCTTCTTGGCATAGTCATCGTGCCTCCGACAACTGTTCACTGAGACGCGCGATCGCTGAGCGTAAATCAGCACCATAGGCAGGGCTGCATAGTTCTCCAGCACTCTTGTCCTTAAAGTTAGCGCCAAAATCTCCCCCTTGCTCAGTCTGACCGCAGTATCAGGAATAACCGATAAAGCCCCCCAGTTCTGGGGGGATGGGGGGCCAAACCAGACCCACACTCAGCAACATTGGCGATCGCGACTTCCTGACCTTATAATCCCAGCAAAACCCACCTCAGGTGTTAGCCTTGAGAAGAGAGTAGTACATATAATCTTTACAATTTAGCCAAACGGGTGCCCTTGACAGGCAATTTGCCTGGGTTAGACTCCCAAAACATAGAACAGTGTTAAGAGTATCGGACTTTTAAGGCAACTCAGTAGACAATAACCCTAGCTAGACTTGGAGCTTCTGTCGATCATGCGGCCTATTCGTACCTTCAACGTTTCCCCTTCCCTTCCCCAATCCTTAGAACCGCTTCGTAAACTTGCTTATAACCTGCACTGGGACTGGAATTTTGAAACCAAAGACTTGTTTCGTCGCTTAGACCGTGACCTTTGGGACTCAACTCGCCATAACCCGGTTTTGATGTTGGGCACCATTAGCCAGGAACGCCTACAGGAGGTTGCCGAGGATGAAGGGTTTTTAGCTCATATGGAGCGAGCTTCCCGCCAACTGGATGACTATATTCAAGAGCGCACCTGGTACCGTAAACAGCGATCGCAGAGTGGACAAGTAGCTTGTTACGCTTACTTTTCTGCAGAATTTGGGTTAACCGATTGTCTCCCAATCTATTCTGGAGGTTTGGGGGTTTTGGCAGGAGATCACCTCAAGTCTGCCAGTGATTTGGGCTTACCCTTGGTCGGTGTGGGTTTGTTGTACCAAGAGGGCTACTTTGCCCAATACTTGAATGCTGACGGTTGGCAGCAAGAACGCTATCCAATCAATGACTTCTACAACATGCCCGTGCATCTGGAACGGAATCCCGATGGCTCGGAGTTGCAAATTGCCGTCGATTATCCAGGCCGCAAAGTCCACGCACGGGTTTGGCGCATTCAGGTGGGAACCGTCCCCCTCTATCTGCTCGATACCAACATCGACTCTAACAATGCCTACGACCATGACATTACTGATAAGCTTTACGGGGGCGATGTAGACCTCCGGATTGACCAGGAAATTATGTTGGGCATTGGTGGCGTGCAAATGCTCAAGGCGTTGGGGCTACAGCCGACGGTGTATCACATGAATGAAGGACACTCGGCCTTTTTAGCCCTAGAGCGCATTCGGATCATGATGAAAGAGAATGGGCTGAGCTATCCAGAAGCCAAGCAAGTGGCTAAGTCCAGCCAGATTTTTACCACCCACACTCCTGTTCCTGCCGGAATTGACTTATTTCCCCAGGACAAGATCATGCACTACTTGGGCCACTATACCCACATCTTTGGTTTACCCAGGGAGGAGTTTCTAGCCCTAGGACGGGAAAATCCAGGGGATCTGGCGGCCCCCTTCAGTATGGCGATTCTGGCTATTAAGATGGCCTCCTTTGTCAATGGGGTAAGCCAACTGCATGGAGAAGTGTCTCGCCACATGTTTAATGGGCTGTGGCCCAATGTACCCTTAACCGAAATCCCGGTGACGGCGATTACCAATGGCGTTCATGCCCGGAGTTGTGTCGCCAAGTCTACCCAAGAACTCTATGACCGCTACTTAGGCCCCAGTTGGCCCGAAGCTCCCCCGGATCATCCCCTGTGGGATCGGGTGGAATCGATTCCCGATGAGGAGCTATGGCGCAACCATGAACGCTGCCGTTCTGAGATGGTGGTATTTGTGCGCGATCGCCTCCAACGCAGTATGACTGAACGGGGCGCTTCCCTGACTGAAAGTGCTCAGGCCCAAGAAGTTCTCGATCCCTCGGTGTTAACCGTTGGCTTTGCCCGTCGCTTTGCCACGTATAAGCGAGCGGCTCTATTTCTCCGCAATCTGGATCGGGTCAAAAAGATCCTTACGAATCCCAAACGGATGGTGCAGTTTGTCATTGCAGGCAAAGCCCATCCCAAGGATATCCCTGGTAAAGAACTGATCCGTCAGATTGTCCACTTCATCCGGGAAGAAGGAATGGAGCGGCATATCGTCTTCATCCCTGACTATGATATTCACGTTTCGCGCTTGATGGTGGCCGGGTGTGATGTGTGGCTCAATACGCCCCGTCGTCCTCGTGAAGCTTCAGGCACCAGTGGCATGAAGGCTTCTATGAACGGTTTGCCGAACCTGAGTGTGCTCGATGGCTGGTGGGATGAAGCAGATTATGGCCGGACGGGGTGGCCCATTGGTCATGGAGAAGACTACAGCGATCCAAACTACCAGGACGAGGTAGAAGCCAACGCCCTCTATGATTTGTTAGAGCAAGAGGTGGTTCCCTTGTTCTATGAACGCGATTCCGATCAACTTCCCCGGGCTTGGATTGCCAAAATGAAGAATGCGATTCGGCTGAATTGCCCTTTCTTCAATACCACGCGCATGGTGCGGGAGTACGCGATGCGGGGTTATTTCCCTGCCAATGATCGCTATCGCACGATGACCTCCGAGGAGTTTGCGCCTGCTAAGGAGTTGGCCCAATGGAAAACTCGTCTGTTTGACCAATGGTATAACATCAAAATCGTCGATATTGATGTGTCGCTTCCGGGGCAAGGGGCGGTCGCCGTTCCCCATGCTCCAGAGGTTGCCGCAGAGATTCAGGTCAACCAAACCATTGCGGTAAAAGCCCGGATTAATTTGCAAGGTTTAACGCCTGCCGATGTCCAAATTGAACTGTATCAGGGCGCGATCAATGCCGCCGGAGATATTGCCAATGGGGTACCCGTGGTAATGGAATTCGATGGTAAAGATGCTCAGGGACATAGTATTTATACGGCAAACACGCTATATCCCACCAGTGGCTTGCAAGGTTTATCTTTGCGTGTCCTACCCAAGCACGAATACCTCAGTAGCCCCTATGAGCCAGGGTTGATTCTCTGGGCGTAATTTCCTCCCAGATCGGGGCATGGCACGACCATGCCCCGATCCTCGAAATAGTACTCTTCGCTAAAACCCAGTCTTGTTTACAAGCAGGAACTCAATTGGGCTGGTTGATTGATCCTCAAGAACAGGTCGTGATGGTCTTTTGGAGCGATCGCCCCTTAGCCTTCCTAACAGGACAATCAGTTCTACCTGTTCTCCCAGAGATAACGTTGGTATTAACGGTGGAGCAGGTGTTTGCTTGGTTGCAGCTCAGGCAGGGATAGCTTGAGGAAAGCAGCCTATCCTTAAGCTAGATCGACGGTACTCTTTCAAGCAAGCGATATGCCTCTCAGCGAACTTTTATCCCTAACTTGTTCGTGGTAACTGCGTAAGTCCTATTTCTAAGATGATTAGGGTGGTGGGTGGCGACCCAGTAATTTTTCCTCTTCCCGAATTGCCAGTATGATGGCACGATTCATTTTTAAGGCATTGACAGTCGCACGTCCTACTGTCGTTAACCCAACCACCTCAACACCGCTCCAGCAGAAATGTTCCCTCCAAGTTTGTTGACGTGGGTTAAAAATCAGTACGGTTTGGCTTGTTTCTGGGTCTTCTATGTTTTGCCTCGCTCCTTTGTAAAGTGAGCAAGATACACAAGCCAGTGCTAAGTTATCTACGGTTGTTGAGCCACCTGCCACTACAGGAATCACATGGTCAATATGAAACGTAGCAGCTTGCCCCAATTGTGACAAGCTGCAATATTCACAACGGTTTTCTGCCCTTTGAATGACCAAGCGGCGTAAGGACGTAGAAATCGCTGCCATTTATTTTTA
>JAYKHH010000575.1:0-2998 GCA_035285265.1 Leptolyngbyaceae cyanobacterium
ACTGGGGAGCATGAGCAAACGAGACAAGCGAGAAATCCTCAGTAGGTTAAAGGTCTTGCTCATACATCTATTAAAATGGCACTATCAGCCCAGCCAACGGAGTGCCTCTTGGGAAGTCATACTGCGAAATAACCGCGAAGAGATCCAGCAGATTTTGACAGACAGTCCCAGCCTGAAGCATTATCCAGCTTTGGTACTAGAACAAGCCTATGCTTCAGCTCGTAACAACGCTGCCAGTGAAACTGGGTTACCCCTCAGCACCTTTCCAGAAGACTGTCCATTTTCAGTGGAGATGGCGTTAACAGATACTTTTTTGGACGAGGGAGCTTAGGAGTTGTGTAGGGTGCATTGCAATCCAGCGAATACACCTTTTCTTGAGCTTAAGCGTGCGATCGCCCCTCCAGTCTCAAAAAAATAGTGAGGGGCAGTGCCTCAGCGATCGCTAAGGACTTCCAACTTAAAGAATTCCGGACGTATAATGCTGACTTGTTAATAGCGGGTTAACACATCTGTTAGGATAGAGCCTGTTAATGCATGGCGAGAATTGTTTAACCGGTCAAAATAACATGACACAGGCCAGTGAGGGCTTTGAACAACAAGTATTGTCAGAGCTAAAGCAAATCAGCGATCGTCTGATTCATGTAGAGGGAAGAATTGACAAGGTAGAAAATAATCTTGAGCGGCTAGATTTTAAGTTTGAAACCTATGAAAAGGCTTCAGAGAAGGTCTTCAGGCTTTCGACCACCATCATCATTGCAGCCGCTTCAGTGGTGATTTTGTCGCCCGTCCTGACTGCCCTCTCTCCAGTTCTAGGAGCGATCGCTAATCAGTTTGTAGGGAAGTAATTAAGTAATTGGCAGTTATAGGTTGCGTTGCAGCCAAGAAAATGCAGGACTTTCTTGAGTTTACTGGTGCGATCGCCCATCTAGTCTCAAAAAATTAGTGAGGGGCAGGGGATGATTTAGGGGGCTGAGGTGCTTCTAGATCTGGCTGTTTCCCTGAGCTGATCCTCTCGCATCACTTGCCCTAAAATCACATTCAACTGTGCCCCAATCAGCATAGCTAGGGAACTAAAATTCAGCCAGAGTAGTAGCAAAATCCCGGCACTTAAGGCTCCATAGGTCACACTATAGTTGCCGAAGTAGGCAACATAGGTTCTAAATAATTGAGAAATAATTGCCCATAGTAAAGCTGCTACGATGGCTCCAGGTATCAAGGGAGTTCCAGGGACTCGATGACTGGGGCCATAGCGATAGATCACACCAAAGCTAAACGCCAAAATCATTAAGGCTAACAGCCAGCGCAACAAATTCCAAGCCGTTAAAAAACCGAAGGGCGGAATTTGCAGCCGATTCAGCACAAACTGAAGCAGTAGGTCGCTGATAAAGACTAAGAAGGAGGCAATAAAAACAAGGCTGAGGGAGGCGATCGTTAGAAGTAAAGAAACTAACTTGGCTTTCCAAAACGGTCGGATCTGATTGGGGGAAGTCTGATAAATCTGATCCATAGCATTCATCGACACACTAATGGCTCCGGAGGCAATCCAGATAGCCACTAAAAGGCTGATGGAAACCACTCCCTCACCTTGAGGTACTTGAATCTGGGCTAAAAAGCCTTGAATGAGTTTCCCCACCTCCTCTGGCGCTAACTGAAGCCATTGGCGGATTAAACCTTCCACCTGCTCTTGGGGAATTTCTAACATCCCAATCACGGTCAGAATAGCAATCAAAGCTGGGAACATGGCTAGCACATCGCTATAGGCCATTTCCGATGCCAAACTTGGCAATCGTTGCTTGCCACTCTCCTGAATGACTTGCTTGAGGACTTTAAAGTTGAGATAGCGAAAGGCACGGATTGGACGCATGGATAGCATGGGTTGAGGGTGCTTCTATTGGATATCAGTCCTTCGCTAAGGGCACCTGTGGGGGGTACCCAATCGATGCAGGGCATCCCCAGAGGTGCCCCTACCTTGCCTCGACCAAGGATGGACGAAGATTGGATCAAAGCATCCTTCATCCTTATCCTGCCCCTACCCTCTGCCACATCCATCGTAAGGGATATTAGGTTAGAGCAATCGGAGTTGAGTATCAGTCTGGGTTATAGTGACCGGGCTTGGCAATTCTAAATCCGCTTGGGATTCCGCTTCAGGGTTCGACTTTTGGTTAAGATCGTCTAAATTGAGGGAGCGATCGCCCTTAATCCCCACCGTAACCAAAGATTTAGGGGTGGAATTGAGCCAATCATCTGTCTCACGATTCAGTAAGCTATGGGCTGCGGCAATCAGATCTAGCTCAATGTCTCTGAGATCTTCCCGATTTGCCAAATAGGTTTTCAAAGCTTCCAGAGGATCAATACTACTGCCAACCCCTAACTCAGGCATTCGAGGACGGGCTAATTGGCTGACCAATTCCGGATGGATTGTATAGCTATGAGCAGCACTCAGTGCTTCATGGACTGCGCCACTATCAATTTGATCTAACTGATCAGCTCGAAGATGATAGAGCAAACGCACCACGGCATCTTGCACCGCCTGCGGTTGAATAGCTTGGAGTAAAACGCTTTGGGGGTCTTCCGCCTCCGACACATCCACCTCAATGGTACGAAAGGCACGGACACTAAGGGGACAAAATTCCATTCGGGTTCGACCCGGTTCTACTTCCAGGAGTATGAAACCCTTATCTTCCTTTTCTTCACTAAAATCAACCCGTTCAATACTGCCGGGATAAACAATTAAAGGTTCTTCACACAGGATTTGATGACGATGCACATGCCCCAAGGCTACATAGTCAAAACAAGGCCGGGTCAACAGCGAGAGGGGAATCGTAAAGCCCTTACCCACTGCCAGAAACCGTTCTGCCCCATACCGGGCATTATCTGCCATCAGGTGGCCCAGCAATATTGTGGGGATTTCTGGATCGAGGCGACGGATTTCACCCTCTAACACCACTCGTAGCCGCTCAATGAGTAGGTGATTAACTTCAGAGAGGGAAAGCCCCTC
>JAYKHH010000576.1:0-5475 GCA_035285265.1 Leptolyngbyaceae cyanobacterium
GCTAACGTCAGTTCGACGAAAGGGTTTTTAGGAGGCTTTCGCTCCGCGAAAGCCTCCTAAAAACCCTTTTTTGCGTGCGCGAAGCGCACGCAAATGTGCAGGACAATCTGAGAAGTAGATTCTGTAGCCTGGGTTACGGAATTCTTCTATATCTAAAGATATATATCTAAAGTTGGCTTTTTAGGATCAACTTACTACTACCTTCAGCCAAAAGTCAGTTAAGTAGACTATAATGTTGTAGTGTGGAATACAATGAGTTCGTAAAAAGACAGATGTAGCAAGGGTTGTAGCCCCATAAAGCCTTGGTTGTGGTACTCCCTGTATACAGATGTAGATATAAACTCCAACAAGTGTTCTAGCTTAAAAGTGTGAGGAAAGTGAAAAATGTCCAAAATTTTATGGAAATCCTGCCTGGTTAATCCGGTGCTTTTAGGTGCAGTTCTTGCAGCTTCCTTTGGTGCTGCTAGCAAGCCTGCGATCGCCGCAGAAGTTGAGACCTCTGCACCTGCTTTAAATCAAGTCAGTCAATACGGTGCTGAGGGTAGCGAAAGCCTCTCTCAAGTTACCTCCGTTTCTCAGCTATCTGACGTTCAACCAACCGACTGGGCATTTCAGGCATTACAGTCCTTGGTAGAACGCTACGGTGTCATTGCAGGCTACCCGGATGGCAGATTTCGAGGCAATCGGGCGTTAACGCGCTATGAGTTTGCAGCGGGTTTGAATGCCGCTCTGGATCGCGTCAATGAATTAATTGCTGCTGGCACCGCAGACCTCGTCACCAAAGAAGATTTGGCGACCCTCCAAAAGCTCCAAGAAGAATTCTCGGCTGAACTTGCTACCCTGCGCGGTCGCGTTGATGCCTTAGAAGCTCGCACTGCCAAGCTGGAATCCCAGCAGTTCTCCACCACCACCAAGTTGTCTGGGGAAGTAATTTTTGCAGTTACCAGCCCACTCAATAACCCCAGAACCGCTCCTGCTGGCGCTAACAGTAACAACCAGATTGTCTTCCAGAACCGGGTTCGTTTAGCCCTCAACACCAGCTTCACAGGCAAAGACTTGTTGGTTACTCGTTTAGATGCGGGTAATGCTGGGCCATTTGTCAACTTACCTGGTGGTGGTCCTGAAGCAACCCAGACCTTCAACTTTGGTAACACCGGAGGTGCTTTCGCCCTAGGTTGGTTGGCTTATTACTTCCCACTAGGCGATAAAGCCAAGGTTTATATTCCTGCTACTGCAGGTCTGCAATACGACTATGCTCCTACCATCAGCCCTGCTCTTGACGCATTTGATGGCGGATCTGGCCCTCTATCTGTGTTTGGTCAAAGAAACTCCATTTATACCATCGGTGGTGGTTCTGGTATTGGGGTTAACTATGACCTGAGCAAGAACCTGGGTGTCAGTTTGGGTTATTTGGCTTCTAATGGAGCTACCTTTGCTGCAAACGTTCCTACCGCAGGTAATGGACTATTTAACGGCAGCTATTCAGCCCTGGCACAACTAACGGTTACACCCAGTGATGCTCTATCTGTAGGTCTAACCTACGTTAATGGTTACCGTGTACCTGGCGGAGCTATCTTTGATACTGGCGCAAATACAGCAGGAGGTGCCATTGGTACAACTCTAGCTAACACACCTTTTGCTGGTAGTACTTCAGTCAATTCCTACGGTGTCTCTGCTGCTTACAAGTTCAGTCCTAAGTTCGTAGTTAATGGCTGGGGCAACTATACGACTGCCACGGGTATTGGTTCCGGGTTACCTGGTGCTGAAATCTGGTCCTATGCCCTGGGTCTTGGCTTCCCCGATTTGGGCAAACCCGGCAACTTGGGTGGCATCATTGTAGGCGTTCAACCTTACTTAGCTAACTCTGGTAGGCTTGGACTCGGCCCCAATGCAGCTCCCGTCCATGTTGAAGGGTTCTATAAGTACCAACTGAACGACAATATCTCGGTTACTCCGGGTGTAATGTGGATTTCTGCTCCGGGTCAAAATTCAGCCAATGACAGCATTGTCATTGGTACCCTCCGTACTACCTTCGCATTCTAAGCATTCCTATTTCATAACTGAATGGGAGAGGCATTCTTACGGAATGCCTCTGCGAAGAAAAACTTAGAAAGCCCTGCAATCCGCAGGGCTTTTTTGCTAGCAAATCTGCAAACCCCAGTGGAGAACCGGGGTATACTAGAGGAGGCTGAGTATTTTGTTTGTATCTTAAATTTGTACCTGTGGAACTCTCGTGTAAAACTGAGTATGCGCTTCTAGCTTTGTTAGAGTTGGCAGCCAACTACAACGCTAGTGAGCCGTTACAGATTCGGCAGATCGCTGCACAACAAAATATTCCGGATCGCTATCTAGAGCAACTATTGGCTATGTTAAGACGGGCGGGCTTAGTACGGAGCCAACGTGGGGCTAAGGGGGGCTACCTGCTGGCTCGTGAACCCTGGAAGATTACGTTGCTAGAGGCGGTAAGCTGTATAGAAGGTTTGGATTCCCAAGCAACTGAAAATTGTTCTCCAGAAAAGACCATCGAAAGCGCAGTAGTCTGGGAAATTTGGCAGGAAACTCGTCAGGCAGTTGACTTGGTTTTGCAAAAATATACGCTTCAGGATTTGGCTGAAAAGCGCAACTCCAGGCAACAATTAGATTTCATGTATTACATCTAGGGGGAGTTAATGCGTATTGCCCATGACGTGACTGAATTAGTGGGTCACACACCGTTAGTCCAGTTAAACCGAATTCCTCAGGCAGAAGGTTGCCTAGCCCGCATTCTAGTCAAACTAGAAGGCATGAATCCCGCTGCCTCTGTGAAAGACCGGATCGGCATTAGCATGATTAACGCAGCAGAAAAAGAAGGGCTGATTACGCCAGGCAAGACAGTCCTAGTAGAACCTACCTCTGGCAATACGGGAATTGCCTTGGCGATGGTAGCAGCGGCCAAGGGCTATCGTTTGATTCTAACCATGCCGGAAACCATGAGTTCTGAGCGTCGGGCTATGCTCAGAGCCTATGGCGCTGAGTTGGTATTAACTCCCGGTATTGAGGGAATGGGGGGCTGTATTCGCCGCGCACAGGCGATCGCAGACACCACCCCCCATGCCTATATGCTGCAACAGTTTCGTAACCCAGCTAACCCTCAGATCCATCGTGAAACCACGGCAGAGGAAATTTGGGCAGATACGGATGGACAGGTTGATATCCTGATTGCAGGGGTTGGAACGGGCGGGACGATTACCGGGGTGGCAGAAGTCCTGAAGCAGCGCAAACCTAGCTTTAAAGCGATCGCGGTAGAACCTGCAAATAGCCCCGTCTTATCCGGTGGACAACCCGGATCCCACAAAATTCAGGGGATTGGGGCTGGGTTTGTACCTCAGGTCTTAAAGGTAGATTTAATTGATGAAGTCGTGACCGTTGCCGATGAAGATGCGATCGCCTACGGTCGTCGCTTAGCCAGGGAAGAAGGTTTACTCTCTGGAATTTCCAGTGGTGCAGCACTCTGTGCTGCAGTTCGCGTGGCTCAACGCCCCGAAAATAAAGGCCGCCTGATCGTGATGGTGCAGCCGAGTTTTGGTGAGCGTTATCTCAGTACACCCCTATTTCAAGATTTGGAACCAACTCTGGCAACGGCTTCGAGCTAGAGCTAGGGGAGTTGCGGTTTAATCATATTTCTGTAGGGGCATCTCCTTGTGGGTGTCCGGTAGGTTGAGGGTACCTACAAAGGGATGCCCTTACTAGGTTTTTTAATCTAGTAGGACAGCTATCAAGGGGGTGTGCAGGGCTAAAATAACCTTATGGCACACCCTAATCACTATAAAACCCTGAATATTGAGCCAACAGCGACTCAGGCAGAAGTGAAGCAAGCCTATCGTCGCTTAGTCAAGCTATTTCACCCAGATAGTCGGCGTGAAACAGCTAATCACGATCAGATTGCTCAGATTAATGAAGCTTACGAAGTTCTGGGCGACCCCCATCATCGTCAATCCTATGATCAATCCCTAACCTTATCTGGTTGGGGAGTAGCACCCCCCTCAGGAACTCCTCAAGCCAGACAAAATCGAACAGTTCAAGTACAAAAGCAGTATCAAGCCCAGCGACAAACTGGGCAGGAGGCAGATGAGCTATTAGAGCAATGGCTGCATCAAGTCTATGAGCCGATCAATCGCAAGCTGTATCGAATCCTTAACTCCCTACAGGAAGAGATAGATCAACTCTCTGCTGATCCCTTCGATGATGAGCTGATGGAAGAATTTCAAGCTTATCTAACTGAGAGTCGCTCCAGCTTGAACCTGGCTCAGCGAACGTTTCGCTCGATGCCTAACCCTGCTAATGTAGCTGGCGCAGCAGCTCATCTCTACCATTGCCTGAATCAAGTGGGTGATGGCATTGACGAGTTAGAACGGTTTACCTACAACTACAGTGATCACTATTTACATACGGGACAAGAGCTATTTCGGATTGCTAAAGGATTGCGCCGGGAAGCACAAACAGCACTCAAGCATCTGGTTTAGAGCGTGTTAAGTAGGTGGGCGTAATTAAGCGTAATCAAACTGTGGATCATCTGTTGGGGTTTGGCTCCGACGACCCTCAGCCAACAGAGTCTTGTTGGCTGAGGGTCGTCGAAGCCCGTCTTACCAATAATTCTGCCAACCGATCTAATCGTCAATAACGACAAATATTTGGGTCCAACTGGGCTTAGGATATCGATGGACTGTTCGTTGAGATCGTAGGTACTCTTAAGCTCTGATTGGCACAATAGTGGTATGAACTTAAACTTCCAATTTGCGATTATCAGCGATTTACACATTGCTCTACCGCACACCCTTTGGCACCATCCCAGTCGTTTTCATCTGTGCGAAATCAGTATTCCAGCCTTGGAGAAGATTTTGACAGATTTGGAACAACTCGATCTGGATTTTCTGCTGTTACCCGGAGACTTAACCCAGCACGGGGAACCGGACAATCATCTCTGGTTAACCCAGCGACTTAAACAATTACCTTTTCCAGTGTATGTGATTCCAGGTAATCACGATGTCCCCAGCTTAGCCGCCAATGAGCGCTCCATTGGCCTAGCGGATTTTCCTTCTTATTACCGTCCCTTTGGCTATCACCAGTCTGAAGAACTACACTACAGCCATGAGATTTTGCCGGGAGTGCAACTGATTGGACTTAACTCCAATCAATTTGATGACCAGGGTAATCAACTGGGGCAGTTGGACGATCGCCAATTAGTCTGGCTCCAAGAAGTATTAGCACAAACGGCAGGGAAGTTAGTACTGGTCATGATTCACCACAATGTGGTGGAGCATATGCCGGGGCAATCTCGCCATGGCTTGGGGCGACGCTACATGCTAGACAATGCAGCCGCACTACTCTCTATTCTGCAAAAGGCGGGCGTGCAATTGGTGTTTACTGGGCACTTGCATGTGCAGGATATTGCCTGCCATCAGGGGGTATATGACATTACGACTGGGTCAATTGTCA
>JAYKHH010000577.1:0-5397 GCA_035285265.1 Leptolyngbyaceae cyanobacterium
GGACTGGCAACCAGGATTAATGCACCTAAAAATTACCCTGGAGCTATTAGGCAAATAATCCCCTTGTAACATTTAACATCCATCCATATCCTCCGTACCGTCCGCGCTTTTCAGAATTTGTTTGACACATCATGCAAAACGATCGCTCGTATAAGCTTTGATAGGTCTGGGTTTCACAGTTTGCCAGGGGTAGCGAGGCTGAAGCTTATTGAGTGGAAAACTCGCAAGACGGTTCTCTATGTGAGCCTTCTCGTCGTCTGTTAGACCAAACATCGTATAAACCGTGTCATCAATACGATTAAGGACTGCAAAGAAATCGGACTCGACCTGTTGAAAATCAGCAGAGCGTTGTCGATAACCTTGCATCAAAGCGGCATAATCTTGAGGAACCAGCAATTTCTGGATAATTGCTCTAGAAATCGTTGTTTCTTCATCAGCATTTAAGGTCAATAGTTTGAAGACCAGTTCAGCAACATTAGCATCGACCAGTTCTAATGAAAATAATCCGGCTCGAATACAGTTTCCATCTAACGTGAGTTCTTCAAGCAGAACATCTTCAGGACTCCAGCTAGAGAAATTGAGTCCTAAAATCTGATCACTCAACTTATATCGACTCGTTTCAATTCTGGCTTCCACTTCAGATAAGAGCCATTCATCAGGATTATTTTTGGCGATCGCAGCAAGTCGAGCCAGTTCGTTATAACCGGTTAATAACTCTTGTTCGATCGTTGAATCAAGAGTTCTGATCCAGGGCAAAGCCTCTAAAACACGAGGATAATTCGTTGCATAGAATCCTTGGATTACTCCGCTTCTTAATCGAATTGCCCAATAGAACCTAGCTAATTTGCTATTGAGATAAGCGGCTACAGCTTCTGGTGGACTTCCTTCGCTTTTAGGTAATGCAACAATCACAGTATCTAAGCTTGCAAGACTGATTTCTGGAGTATTAGATGTAACAACGGCGGCAGTAAGGGATTGAGTAAACTTAGCAACAGCAATGAAAACGTGATGTACTTGATCAGCCCATAAACTCAATTTTCCAGAAGATCTATCTTTAACCGCTTCTAAATCCACCCATCTAGCAGGTTCACCATGCCATCCCATTGCTAAACTGCGTCCAGCGATAACTTGAATCGGGTTAGTTCCTATGGGTTCTGGTGTAACTTCTGCACCGCCGCGTTGAATCCCATACGTCCACCAAAAGGGACGATTGTTTCGGCTCAATTGTCGGGCAACTGCTTCCTTGAGCTCAACAATATTGCCACCGTTTCCATTGGGATATAGCTTTTTGAGAATGGGTATATCTTCAGGATGCAACAGGGGTAACAAATAATCTCCCCACAAACCCTCCCGTGGATTACTGGGATCAATGTCCGTAACTCTGGGGCTAACCTTGGCATCAAAAAAATTTTTGTAATTAACTTTTACGGGTGGTTCATCACTTGTCCATTCAGAGGGGACATAAAGTTCAATTGCATCATTTTCCTGGGCTGGCACCCGCTCGATGACTAAAATCAGGGGTACTCGTGCGACATCCCATACAGGTTGATCAGTAAACTCTAACCATACAATTTTGCGTAAAGCTGCTTCTCGACCTGGATAAAGTAATTTCCAAACCTTTGCCGCTGCTTCCGAGTTAGCATAGCCACCACTCACCACCATGCCCAACCACCCGCCCGATTTCAACGATTCGGTCAACGCCCGATAGAGAAACACCAAGCCAGTATCCGCATTCTGTCCCCAAACCTGCTGCCACAATCCGCGCATTTCATCGTTATATTTCACCCGCTCTGCCCGAATGTAGGGGGGATTGCCCACAATATATTTCCACTGTTGGCTATCCCGCTCTGCGGAACCGGGAGCCAGGAATCCTGCTCCTAATAGTGGCACCAGATCGGATTCTCGCAGCAAACTATTTAAGTTATAAATATGAATTTTGGGAATATCTGCGGGATTCGTTGAGGGTTTGAAGCGCACCAGTGCCCACATTAACTGAAAGTGGCTGATAAATGCCGCAAATGGGTTAAGGTCAAATCCCCAGACGTTGGCTTGCAATTCTTGTAAAACGGTATCTGGATCAAGCCCTCTCGTTTTGGCATCTTCCAGACAACGATGCATGTATCGCACCAGAAATGAACCACTTCCACAGGAGGGATCAAGCAATTTACCTTCACCGTGTTGAAATACGGTTTGTTCTAGCAACCAATCTACGATCGCTGGAGGGGTATAAAACTCGCCTAATCGTTTTCGTTTAGCGGGAGGTAAGAAAGTCTGATAAATATCTCCCAAAATTTCTTCCGACAACCCAGAAAAGTCGTAGGCGTTGAATCGGAGGATTAACCGTTGTAACGCCTCATCCAATGCCCCATTCGCTTCATAAATCCAGTCGAATAAATTTCGCTCAAAGGGTTCGTGATACAACCGTCCGACATCTTCTGCCACCAGTTGCACTAATGCCTTGGCATCCCCTGTCAACTGATCGACAAACGCTGCCCAATCTTGGGGACCGCCATTCGATAACCGCCGTTTTTTCGTCAGCTTTAAATCTTCTACCAATCGCAAAAACAACACACGGGCAACCAACACTGCCACCGAATCCGCAACAAACGATTCTCGAATCCGCTCTTCAACCTGTTTGCCCTTCGCGTTGACATCTCGTCCATACTGATCTTCAAATCGAGGTAGCAGATCCTCAAATAAGTGCCGATGGAAGTCAAACTTAAACCGCAGCCGCACCAATGCGCGTCGCTGGGTATCGCCTGTGTCAACTAAGTTCCGCTGAATTTCCTGTTCCTGACGTTGGAATTCTCCATATTGCTGAATTAAAGATGCGATCGCCTGTTCTGCGGCAGTGCCCAACTCAGTAAAGCTCGTTTGCAAATCTTGGCGCAACCGATCTAACGTCTCTGATTCATCCAGCTTTAAATAAACATAAGGCAATTGCCCATCAATAAAAGTTGCCCATTGATTGCCATGTGTTGCCTGTTCATAGGAAATAAATCTCAGCTTTTCCTTTAATTCCTCAAACGTGATTTCAGACAAGTGACATGGCTCTTCAAACCCTGCAACAGCAACTCCTGTAGGTAAAACGATCCAGAGATAACGGGCTGTTAGAAATAAAACGTATCGGGTTAGACCTTCAATATACTTACGCTTTTGGTTCCACAGTCTGCGTCGTCCACTCTCTGTATTGAGTTCCGCATCATCTTTTTTGAGATCGCCCACAACCCAAGCTATTTTCTCAGGAGTCAGCAACTTAATGTCTGGATAGCCACCACCACCAACATCCTCAGTTACAACGCGATCTTTAGGGTAATCCAGTAATCCAGCTAGGAAATCACGAACATCTGGATTGTACGATCGCTCTGGGCGAGTCCAATCCAAGGTCAGCCACTTTGCCAAAGGGTCTAGTTGCTGTTTTGATGGTCTGCTGCTTCTGGACAAAATACGTAACTTCCTTAGGACTAATTTATTCGTGCTGATTAGGATTCTGGTGTGAGGACAAGACCCCGATAGACTTGCTCGATCGCAAAACTCAGGTTAATACTTTTGAGTTCAACGGTATCGCCTGCTTTGTAGTTCAAAATAATCCATTCACCTGTGTCTTTTTTATGATACAAATCCATCTCAATTCGGGTGGAACTCACTAATAAATAGTCTTGTAAAACTGGATTATTTCGATACATTCTAAACTTGCCACCTCGGTCGTAGGCTTCAGTGCTATCGGATAGAACCTCAACGATTAAGCAGGGATAGGTAATATATTGAGTCGTAGTTTTATCCCGTTCGTCACAAGTGACGCTGGCATCGGGGTAGATGTATTTACTGTCTTCAGGAATTTTTACCTTGATGTCAGAATTGCCAGTGATGCAAGCGCTACCGTCTAAATGAGCATCAAACATGGCAGTAAACCTAATCGCAATGCGACCATGATCGATACTGCCACCGCTCATGGCGTAAACTTGACCGTCAATATATTCATGCTTTTCTAGCTGGCTTTCCTCCCAGATAAAGTACTCTTCGGGGGTTAGCGGTGGGGAATGGTCTTTTGCGGCGATCATGATTTGGTTAGCTCCTAGTTGGAAGATCTTTTAAGAGTCCGATTGTCTCTATCAAAGTCTGACGAAAAGTCGCAAATCGCTAATCCATCTGCAAAACACGAACTAGAAAAGCCCAGCGATCGCTAATTTCTTCAATCACCTTAGCCGTGGGTTTTCCGGCTCCGTGCCCTGCCTTGGTTTCAATCCGAATCAGCACCGGAGCTTCACCCGCGTGGGCTGCTTGCAGTGCTGCCGCAAACTTAAAACTGTGGGCAGGTACCACCCGATCATCGTGATCCGCAGTCGTGATTAGTGTAGCGGGATAGGCAGTACCCGGTTTCAAGTTATGGAGAGGAGAGTAGGCGTAGAGGGTCGGGAATTCCTCTGGGTTGTCGGGAGAGCCATAATCGGAAGTCCAGGCCCAGCCAATGGTAAACAGATGGAAGCGCAGCATGTCCATCACCCCCACCGCAGGCAAGGCGGCGGCAAATAGGTCGGGGCGTTGGGTCATACAGGCTCCCACCAGTAAGCCACCATTACTGCCTCCTGAAATTGCTAACTTCGCAGAGCAGGTATAGCCCGCCGCAATCAGCCACTCCGCCGCTGCAATGAAATCATCAAACACATTTTGTTTGTTGAGTTTTACCCCTGCCTGATGCCAGTCTTCCCCATACTCGCCGCCACCCCGTAAATTCGGCATGGCGTACACCCCACCCAGTTCGAGCCAGATCAGATTGCCCACGGAGAAGAAGGGCGTTAAGGAAACCCCAAATCCCCCGTAGCCATAGAGGTAGGTGGGATTATTGCCATCTAAAACCAGTCCCTTTTTGTGGGTAATAAACATGGGCACGGTCGTACCATCTTTGCTGGGGTAGAAGACCTGCTGGGTTTCGTAATCATCGGGATTAAAGGCTACCTGGGACTGCCGAAACACTCGATTTTCACCACTCACCATGTTGTAGTAATAAATCGTGTTGGGCACCGTGAAGCTCGTGAAGCTATAAAAGGTTTCCGTATCCTTCCGTTTTCCGGCAAACCCATCGGCGGAACCCAGTCCTGGCAGAGCAATTTCTCGCGCCAACGTCCCATCTAAATTAAAAACTTTGATCTGGGTATGGGCATCCTTCAGATAAAAAGCGACGAACTGATGGTTCAGCAGGTTAATCCCTTCCAAGGTTTCTGGGGCTTGGGGGATCAGTTCTTGCCAATGCTCACGCTCTGGAGCATTAATATCAATGGCAATCACCCGCGATCGCGGTGCATCCAAATCTGTCCGAAACCAAAATAGGGTGCCCTCGTTGTCAATAAAACTGTAGTCTGCCTCAAAGGTGTTGATTAGCTCTACCACTGGGGCATT
>JAYKHH010000578.1:0-3374 GCA_035285265.1 Leptolyngbyaceae cyanobacterium
CTGCCAAGGTTAAGGGATGGATTTTAAATTTTTGGTGGAGGTTTGGGTCTTTCTCTAGACGTTGGAGAAAACCATCGGTGTAACCCACTCCGGCAAGGATCACACCAATATCCGCTTGGTGGAGTCCTAGATTTCCGTAGAATTCTGCGGCTCTGGAGGCATCGAGTGGGTTTCTTTCGAGTTTGGATTGAAAGTAGATTCTATGTCCATCTACCTCTCCAACGCCGTCACTCCCTTCATCCTGACCAGATGGGCCTGGGTTCAGCCCTAAATAGGTAGCAAAACGCCGACCTAATGCCTGCTTGGTCGTATTGTCTGCGTAGACAATGCCAGTAACCAGGGCATCAATTTCCAGGTAATCACTCATGGGTGCTGACTTTCTGGTTATGCCCAACCAGATTTTCATACAGTAGCTGAATCCCTAACACTGCACATTCATTGGGTTGTTTCGCCATACCTAGTTCTTCTAGCTTGTGCGAGGTTTCGGCCCCCAGGATCAATTTAAAGGAGTGGGAGCCTAGGGTCTGCGGATAGTTGGCTAGTTGATGCACGGAGATGCCTCGATCTCGCACATAGAAGTGAAGGTAGTTAATGGCTGCTTCCACAATGACCTTGACTGACAAAGCTAGGGTTGCGGTGAGCTGTTTGAGCATGGTCTGTTCAGACTCGGTGAACTAAAGAGTGATTTCTGGGGTGGGTTCGGTGTCAAGGGTTTGCTGAATTCCTTCTGCAAGGGCGATCTGTACCAGAGGATCTTGAGCGAGGTGGCTGGGGTGCGCTAGAGACATGATGTGGCTCTCCTAAATCCCTAGAAGGGTACAAAAATAGTCTTTTAGATGCTCGTAACCTGGATACTCCCAGATATATTTCTTATCTTCGTAAATCGCAACTTGCATCAACTGTTGGAGATCAGGAAGCTCTGGAGCAGTCAGGCACTGAGTAGGTCGATTCTCCATGCTTTGAACTACCTGTGAGACTTTTTCTGCCTTCACTCCCAGGGGCACAACAATGGTTTTAAGTTCAGCTCCGGTTTTTGACTCTAGTTGAGAGAGGACGGCTAAGGTTCTGGGTAAGTTACGCAGAGCTTTAATTTCTTGGGATCGATTAACTGGAACTAGTACGATATCTGGTTGATTATCCAGAATGATTTTGACGGTGTTCTGAAGCGGACTATCGAGATCCAGCACTACATGATCATATTGTTCGGGCTTGGCTAAACGCTTAATGGGTTCCCGGCTTTTATTCCAAATGACTAAGAGATCTTCTTGAATCAGCACATCTTTTAGCTTTTTGGGCAGTTCCTCACCATAAAATTGCCAGGAGTCAGCCTGATCGTCACAATCTATTAATAGAATTCTCCCCAGTTGAGATCGCAGGGCACCTACTGCATGAACAGCTAAGGTTGTCTTGCCGACTCCACCATCGTTATGAGTACAAAGTATAATCATTCATTGATTTTGAGTAACTACTCAGGTTGAAGAACGGGGAAAATCAGGTTTCCCATAAACACTTGTTTGAGGGCATTGAGCACATCCATGCCTTGCTTCCTGAGGGTAGAAATGTAACCTCGAATTCGACAAAACCTTTGCGCCCCCTCCATCGAACGAAAGCCCCCAGAAATTTTCTGTCTCAGTTTCATCATGCGTAGATCTCGCTCCGCTTGATTATTATCAAACGGCACACGGAAGTCATACATGAATGCCAAGACTGCCGACTGCTTGGAAAGACGGTCGAGTAAGTTTTTCGGTGGACTCTGTTTAGGGCGACCCCTGGAGGGGAGTTGATTGGGGTCAGTCGGTGGCGGTGGGTTGTTTTTCAAGCCTTGCTCAATCAAGGTCTGATACTGTTGCTCAAAGCTGGCTATTTGGGTGGCACTGAGCGCATCTAGTCCCACTGCTTTCGCCGCCTCCACCTGCGTCTTGATTTCCACCAATAAAGTCATCATCTCGTCGGCCCACTCCTGCTGATAGCGTTCCACCACAAACAGCAACTCCCGCAGATGATGGGCATTACACAATCCATGCTCACACTCGTAGTGTGCGTAGCTCGACCATCCATCGTGGATACTGGTGCCACTAAAGTGAGGCAGAATGTCCATCGCATCCATAGCTAACTGCCCTCGCTTGGGATGGATGAAGTAGTAGGTCAATGCTTCGGTACAGGCGACATGCAACCACATCAGTTTGCCGCCGACACGCATACCCGTCTCATCAAAATGCCCTACCTCGGCTTGCTGCATCGCACGCTTCAACTGCTGCTCAACCGGTTCTAACTGCTCATCGCATTGGGCATAGGCGTTGTAAAGGGTGCCTTCTGAAAGCTCACACCCCACCACCTCCCGCAACACATCACACACCCGCATCGAGGGCAACAGTTGTCCGGCCATCAGATACACCATCAATCCCTTGATACCGCTCCCATACTGCACCACACTGTTAACATCCGGTGGAAAGCTCGCTTGATTGAGCACGCCACAGCAGGGGCAGCGTTTCTCTTGGGCTTGATGTTCGCTGACGATTAAACGCAAGGGTGGCAAATCATGCACTTGGCGCAGTCCCCAACTCTCGACGGCAACATCTTTGAGATCCTCACCACAGCTCTGGCACTGCAAAACCGGGTGTACCACCACTTCATCGACCTGTTCGCTCCACTCTAAGGTGCTGCCCTCATGTCCGCTTTGTCCGCCACTGGAACGTTCACCCTTTTGACGAAGGCTTTTGGTGCGTTTAGCAAACCCATCCCCAGAAGGGGGTTTACTACTATTTCGACTGTCCTTCTTCCGGTGGTTCTCCAATGTCTCAAGGCGAGTTTCCAGTTGCTCAATCCGCTCCAATAATCCCTCAACCAAGGCGATGACGGCATCCTCTCCTTGGGCGTAAACCGCACGGATCTCTTCTCGGCTAATTGGCTTTGAAGGGTTTGACTGGCTCATCGCTTCTGGCTTCAATGAAGGCTCAACCCTCCAATCCTATAGACTGACTACTCATCCCCCTTGAAATATCCCTAAAAACTTAAACCTGAGTAGTTACGTGTGTCGGATATTGTCGATATTCAAAAGAAGGAACAGCTAAACCGAGAGGCAGAAGAAGCTATTGCTAATGTGCGACATGTGGGTGATTTTTTGGTGGCGGAGGCATTGGCGCAGGCGGGCAAAACATCAGACCTGACGGATGAAGAAATTCAGGTGTTGGCGGAGGTGGTGATTGAGGCGTTGGATGAAGCCGATGCTGAGAAGCGAAACCGGGAAATTACCGTGATTCTGGCAAAGACTGAACGCATGATGAATTTGGGCAATCCAGCCAACCAACCGCCTCGCAAACCGTTTCATTGGCTGTTAGAGTTTCCTGAAGTGTTTTTGGAAGGGGAAGTGAAGG
>JAYKHH010000579.1:0-3946 GCA_035285265.1 Leptolyngbyaceae cyanobacterium
GCTAGCAAGATTTAGAGATCAGATTCCTGATTAGAATCAGCCATCGACTGCTCATCGTAAATCTCAGATTCAACCGTAACCGAATCAACCGGAGTGGGCACAACCACCAAATCAGATTCAGTAATTAAAGGCAGCTTTCTGCGATCTAATTGCATCGCTTCTAAACAACCATTAATTTCTGAAACCGCCTTGTTATAAACCTCGATATTGCTATTAATCTCCTCCTGCTTGCGTTGGTTGTTTTTAATCGTCTCCATCGCCGCCTTCTCCAGCGTTTTCGCCAGATAAGCACGGGCTTGATCATACTGCTGCAAAATCGCATCCGCCTGCTGTTCAGCAGCCGATAACAAATGAGTATTCAGGGTTTGATTCGTGGTTTGGCGGAAGGTTCGCATTACCGTATCCTTCACTTTCTGCTCAAAATCTAACCTCAACAATTGCCGAATGGCCGGTTCCGCGTCCATCATGTTTTGGTAATCGTAACCCCGACAGGCTTGTTGCAACGTTTGCCGGAGTTGCCACATGGAACAAGTGCCCTCCGTATAAAACTCTGGACGCTCCCGTACATAGCGATCGCACTCTGTCCGTGCTTCACTGACCAACGCATGGGTTACCTGCTCTTGCAGACGATTGAGGTTTTGTTCAATGCCGCCATCGTTCCCCAAGAGCCGATAAAGATTGCGGTAATAAGGTTGTTGTTGGACGCGATCGCCCAATTGGTTAAAGAAATTAATTACCACTTCCTTGGAAGCATCGACTAACACCTCTTCCAGCCCATTGGCGAGATAGTAAAAAGCCTCCGCCAACACTGCTAACAGGGGCACCACCGAGTTGCGATTATGGCTGGCTTGCGCCTGTTTGTGAACCTCCCCCACCGAGAAAGTGGTGAGCAGTTCATCTAAGCGAGCCACCATCCTGCCTCTGAGTTTCACAAAATCGTTCTCAAAGGTCTTATTGAGGTTACTGGCTACCACCTCATTCACTTCCCGTTCAATGTCTTGACGCAAATCGTCGCCGACCTTCTTTAACTCCTTACTGAGTTGTCGAAACTCCTGCTCCTTAATCGCCTCAATATCGCGGGGTTGGCTCTCTAATTGCTGCCAGGATTCTAGGTAAGACTTCCGCAGGGCAATACACAGGGGCTGCAAGTCATCGGCAAGATTGGCAAACAACTGTGGACGCTTTTCCTCCGTTAGGTAGCGTGTGATGGCGGTGCGAAAATCCTCAATGCCACTATCTTTAATCAATTGCTCAATTAGCGGCGTACCTTCCTGGGACAAAATCCGCACATAGTTTTCATTGGGGGTTTCATACCCATTAATCGTGGGTCGAAACTGACTACCGACCAACTTCCCAGATCCACAGTACCGGGTAAATTCATTTACAAACTGGGGCGTTTCCTCCTGACCCCCAATCCCCTTCACACTCTCTACAAACAGCGTATCCAGCCCAAAGCGATTCAGGCGATCGGTACTTTTAATTTGGCTACCATAGAAACCTAACAGACCGCTGGTTTTATAGACACGGCGGGAATCCCGAAACTGGTCATTGATCAAGCGCTCCAGTCGTTGCCGCAGTTGCGTGTTGTACCAAGTTTCATCGACTCGGTTAAAAGCATAGAAGACGCGATCGCGCACCCCAGCGTTACCCCGAATTTTTTCTAAAAGCTCCGTTTCTTCAGTCGTCAGTTCCCCATTTGAGGCAGACTTGAGCACACAGATCACTGCTGATGTGTCATCATCTTCAATCTTGCGATAGGTCAAATCCGCATCTTTCTTCACCGGGGCATCAATGCCGGGAGTATCCACCAGGATATTGCCATCACTCAGCAGCGGATGATGACAGTAGTACTCCACTCGCTTCAAGACCGCACTATTCGCCCCCCGACGGGCATAACTCGCTGCTTCCTGAAGATTAGAAAAATTGAAGCGCTCCATCGAAAAGGTGTTGTTATTCACCGTATGAATGTGCTCTCGATTACCTCTAAACCCCTCTAGCAGGAAATTCAGCGCACTCGCCTGCTTCGCTAGATCAGATTTGCTTTCACCCCCCTCCTCTTGGATAATTACCTGACATTTTTGACGCAGTTGGTCGATGCCCTCAGAATTGTTGATATTGATTGTGGCAGGCAGGTTTAACCGTTGACAGAGGGCGATCGCCTGCTCACGAATCTCCACCTCACTCAAAAAAGTCAGCACCACCCGCTCTTGGGTCGGTTCCGCATAAGCAATTTGGCATTCCGTCCCCGTCGCGTGTCCTTCGGCGCTGTACAGTAGCTCCCGCTCTAGTAGGGCATTGATCAGCATTGATTTGCCAGCACTAAAAGCCCCGGCAAAAACGATCTCAAACGTGGGAGCGATCGCTTTCCGCAAGGAAGCCTGAACCGCCGTCGTGTCTTGGGATCTTAAAGATGGTTCCTGATGTAACAGTTGAATCAGTTGCTCAACCTGAAGAGGCAGATCTTGACATTGAGGTAATGCTTGATTCATAACGCTGGGTAGTTTGAGTCAGAATAACGGAGAAATAAGGGTACTCCTAGTAAGAGCACTTATATTATTTCTAACGATATCCAAACTTAAACGCCACATGAAAATTAATTGTTACTCAGGTCTGACACGCGACCTTTTGTAATCAACCGCACAAACCACCCATCTCAGACATGAAAGTCAAGAATTTATAATGTGAGAGGCGATTTGAGAAGTCCTGATCTGCATTCCGATAGCCCCCCTAGCTCCCTAAATCCCCCAATTCTGGGAGACTTGGAATCCGATCCCCCCAGAATTGGGGGGCTAGGGGGGCAGATGCAGGGGGTTAAACACGTTTCAAACAGCTTCTGAAGGACGCTGGGGAGGTGTAACAAGGGACTTTGTGACCTCACGCCCCCTTTTTAAATATCTGCTTAGGCTGACCAAGGTTCACGAAAGGCAGGATAAAGGGTGAGTCCACCATCAATAAACAGCGTTTGTCCCGTGATATAAGTACTTTCCTCAGAGGCTAGAAAGGCCACCGCCGCTGCCATTTCCTCTGACGTTCCAGCCCGACCCATGGGAATATAATTTTCTACCTTGGCCTGTTCTTCAGGATTGTCCACCCAGGATTGGTTAATCGGGGTGATCGTGGCACCAGGGCCAATCGCGTTCACCCGAATTCCTTGCTTTGCGTATTCCAGGGCGAGGGTTTTAGTGAGGTTTTCCATTCCGCCTTTACTAATGGAATAGCTCAAATAATAAGGTCTAGGAATAATTTCATGCACGCTGGAAATATTGATAATCACACCAGGATGAGCATGGGCCAGAAAATGCTTGATGGCTTCGCGAGCACAGAGATAGGCACCCCTGAGATTGACAGCCAGCACTTGATCAAAATCTTTGGTTTTGATCTCATGGGAAGTTCCTTCGATTTGAATTCCCGCATTATTCACTAGGATATCTAGCTCACCCAGTTCTGCAACTACGGTATTCACCATCGCTACAATGTCGTCTTCTTGAGAGACATCGGCCTGTACGAGCAAATTCTTAACCCCGCAGCTACGAATTTCCCCACAGGCTCGATCAATCATTTCTGCCGTATCTGCCGCATCTTGGAAACTCTTGCGATAGTTAATCGCTACATTGACCCCTTCTTGTGCCAAACGAATTGCGATCGCCTGACCGATCCCAGAACTTGCCCCTGTAACAAGGGCAGTTTTACCTTTTAGACCCTTCATGACCCTAAATCCTATGAAGCTACTGTAAAGGCAAATTTAAATTCCTGGCACTAAGCTAAAGAGCAAAGAATTAATAATACTCAAGGCCAGTGCTCCAATCAAAGCGCTCCAAAAACCCCAACGCAAGCTGAATCCCGGCACTAAGGCAGCGGCGATCGCAAAAATAATCCACCTGTAAATAATGCGGTGATTCAGTTAGGAGAAGGATTTGGGAACCAGAATTGCTCCCATTGGTGATTG
>JAYKHH010000580.1:0-4934 GCA_035285265.1 Leptolyngbyaceae cyanobacterium
CCTACGCCCCATCGCTGAGTTGATTTCCCTAGGAGAGAGCGATCGCCTAGAGTTCAAAAGCACCCTGCAGTGGGATATTCGTGAAAATAAAGAGAATAAAGGCTTGCAGCAAAGCTGCCTGAAAACCGTTGCCGCATTTCTTAACTCCGAGGGCGGCGTTTTATTGATTGGCGTTGCTGATGATGGCAAGCTGTTGGGGTTAGAAAAAGACTTGCAATGCTTGAGTAATGGGTCTCTCGATAAATTTGAGCGCCATCTGATGCAACTCATTGAAAGTAATATTGGCAAGCGGTTCCCGCCTTACCTCAAGATTCGCTTTGCCAACCTTGAAGGTAAAGATGTCTGCGGTATTTATATCCGTAAAGCCCAGCGCAAAGCATTTCTGAAATCGGACAAAGGGCTAGAACTCTACATTCGCACAGGCAATTCATCCCGATCTCTGACCGTGCCTGACATTTATGACTATCTGTGAAAAGCACCACCTCAAAAATGAATTGGCGCTTCAAGGTTTTTGTAACCGAAAGATGATCGGTAGTTGGCAGAGCTTCCGTAGGTTGCAGCGATCAAATTCATGGAGTCTGTGGTACGTTAGTCTGCTCCAGGATCTAGGTAGTGGATAGACTGGGCGATCGCTGGATGTTACTGTGAGTGCGATAGGAAAACTAACCGAAGGTATCGCCCCTTGCCGTAGGCTGGGGTGACGACAGGAAATCCACTATAGAAATTGGAACTTTGGATCTCAGCGATCGCTGATCTGGTAGTCTGGTTTGACACTAGCTCAATTGCTAATCTCGTAGGGTGCATGGGGAAACGATTCATTAGGAACAATACCTACGCCAAATTAAGAGGGCGTATCTGATGTAGGCAAGGGCAAGGGATGGATCGCGCCTAAATTAGTCACTTGAGCGAAAAGGGGAGTCGATACAATTGGGTCAAGGCTTAGATTATGGTTACTGGGATCATCATCGTTATATGTTTGGCAGCGGTATCTATTTTTATTGCAGTCAACCTTCAGCTTGATCGCCAACGGACAGAAGCCATTAAGCAATTGGCTAACAACCTAGGTTTTCAATATCAGCCTGAGCCCAAATCATACATTCCCTCTCAGATATGGCAGTTTAGACTGTTTTCCCAGGGACGAGGACGCAGGTTCTATAATCTGATCCAGGGTCATAGGAAGGGGGCTAAAATCTCTATCAGTGATTATAGCTATACCTCTGGCCATGGGAAAAACACTCGTACCTCCACCCAAACGGTTGTTCTTGTTGAATCGGATGATTTAGATTTGCCTAGCTTTGAGTTAACTCCTGAAGACATTTTTGATAAAGTTGGCAATATTTTGGGCTTTCACGATATTAATTTTGAAACCCATCCTGATTTTTCTCGTCATCATAATCTTGCTGGTTCTGATGAAAGCAGTATTCGGCAACTCTTTCATGATGGGGTACTGAATTTCTATCAAACTCGAACCAATGTCAACACTGAGGGCAAAGGTTCAATCTTTATCCATCATCACAATTACAAAACGCTCCCCCCTGATCAGTGGGAGATATGTATTGATGAAGCGTTTGCCCTTTACCAATACTTTACTCGCAAGATTTTTTAGCCCCTCGGCTACCGGCACAGAGCGGGACAAGGTTTGTAGGACAGAAAGGGGTTGCGCCCCTTTCCCTTTCTATCCCACCTTAAGTCGGTAGCCGCCCCTCCTATCCAATCTCTGATTAAGAGAGTCACAGCCTCCGAAACCCCACAATCGAACGCAACCAAGCAGATCATTTCAGCAGAAACACCCCAACGACAATGGAGAATACTTCAGAAACAATGCTTGAAGCACGTCCCAATATTGGAAAGACTATCACCACCCATCTTCGAGCGATAGGGATTGAGACTTCGGAGCAACTCGCGTAACAAGACCCACTCATGATTTATTATTCTCTGTACCTCGCAGATGGGCTACCGTCACGATCCAGGCGTGCTTGATACATGTCAGACAAGCAATACCAAGCAATTCGTACCTAAATTTCGACGATGAACACCGATCCTTTTGGCTGATTGGGTTCAATAGATACCTTTCCCTCATGAGCTTCAACAGCGAGTTTACAAAAGGCAAGCCCTAATCCCGTTTGAGTCACGCCCTTGAATAGATTGCCAACTTCAAATCGCTCAAAGATCACCTGCCGGAGTTCTTCGCTCACTCCCTGACCGGAATCGATCACCTGAACCCTGACGTGTTCGTCTGGCAAAGACTGGATACACAGCTTTACCTGAGTTCTAGAGGGGGAGAACTTGATTGCATTAGACATCAGGTTATCGAGAATCCGACGGAAAATTGTTTCATCCGCGTAGACCTTTTGACCGGGTTCGGGAAGAATGCTGGTTAATGTGATCCTTTTTTGATCTGCGATCCTCTCAAAATCTGACATAACCGCAGTACCGATAGCATGGAGGTCAACCTGGGTGCGGTTTAGAAGCATCTTACCCGCTTCTAGTTTCGCCATCATCAACAAGCTATCGATCAAAGCCTTAAGCTGATTTCCAGCTAGGAGGATTTCTCCAACCTTTTGGTTCTGCTCAGCTTGCAAGTCCATTCGCTGCAAAATGGCACAGGCTAAGATGATGGAGGTTAGGGGATTCCTCAGATCATGCACAATCATGTTTGCCATATCTTCTCGAAGTTGCAGAGCCGCTTGAAGTTGATCGTATTGGTACTTAACCCGCAGTAAAGATCGTACCCTGGCTCGTAGTTCGATCCCATTCACCGGTTTACTGAGGAAGTCATCAGCTCCTGCCTCTAGGCAGCGTGCCAAGTCTTTTTTATCGTGAAGGGCGGTCACCATAATGATCGGAATCTGCTGCCATTCAGGATTGCTCTTGATACACTGACAGGCCGCAATTCCATCTAGGTCAGGCATCATCACATCCAGCAAGATCAAATCTGGTTTGGCATCTCCTAAAGATTGCAGAGCTTTCAGACCATTAGACGCATAGCTGAGTTGATAGCCCTCACTATATAGCAAGCCTTCTAGTACATCAAAGTTATCTGGTTCGTCGTCAACAATTAGGATCGAAGCTGGCAGATCCATAACTATAGGGCTCTTCATCATTCTCAGTGTTGTTGAAGCAAGGTGACTCCATGCCTGAAGTTCATAGGTTTAGTGAGATAGGGGTAAACATCTACAGCTAAGTATTTTCCCATATCACCTGATATTTTAGGGTTCAAGTTCTCGCAAAAACAAATTATAAATTTTGAACAAACATTACCTAAGTGCTACAAGTCCCAGTAACAAAATATTTAAGTTAGCTTAGCAAAAACCCTGAGAATCAATCAATCATGCTTTTACTCTAGAAGATAATTGTGAAAAATATGTGAAGTAGCTGATTTTGGTTGATAGGCAGATGAGCTCAGTCAGGAAATTTACGCTCAGGGCATTGCATGGGCTCTCACGTCCATTCACTCCCGAATGATGCAACGCTCCAAGTGAAGGGAGCGAGCACATTCTGCCATGGTTCAAAATCGAGCTGGTTGGAATCGGATCGGAGCATGGGTGGGGCGATGAAGATTGTTGGTAGATGAAGATTGTCAGCAAGAGCAGGACAGTCCCCGAAGATACCCTTTGGGTTGAAGGTGGATAGCTCCAAAAGTTAGATAGGATGATTGGCATCTATCAGCCTGAGACGGTCTCCCTTGCCCACCCCAATGGATATCTTGAGTGTCTTGGTGGATGGATCATCTTGCTCTGAATTGTAGAGGTTGCGTCTATGTCTCAATCTGTGACTACTCCGCAGGAACCTACCCAGGGAAAGGATGAGACGGCTAAACCTCAACGTCCACCCTTGGCGCGAGTGCTGATTCCCTTAGGGGCGATCGCTATTGCTGCCAGTATCGGAGTTTGGTACTTCCTCTCGCGTCCCCAGACCAATGCCCTCACCCTCAGTGGTCGGATTGAGGGTTACCCCACGGATGTCGGGGCCAAGGTTGGAGGACGGGTGAACTCGGTGGCCGTGCGGGAGGGCGATCGCGTTACCAAGGGCAACACGATTGTGCAACTGGATGATGATGAAATCCAAGCCCAATTGCGTGGGGCTAAGGCACGGGTTGCAGCAGCTCGCCAGGGAGAACAGCAGGCCCGTTTACAAATTGCAGTCGTGGAGAACCAGATTCAAGAAGCGCAATTAAGCTTAGAACAGGCTAGGGGCAGTACCCAAGGTCAGGTAAATCAAGCCGAGGCGAATGTGGCAACAACCCAGGCCCAACTGGCTCAGGCAGAGGCTCAGGTAAAGCAAGCCCAAGCGGAGTTAAAGTTAGCTGCACAGAACCGCGATCGCTATGCCCAATTATGGAAGGCGGGAGCAGGCACCAGGCAGCAGTATGATCAAGCCCAATCTGCCTATGATACTGCCCGCGCTACGGTAGAAAGTCGGGAAGCGGCGGTGGTAGCAGCCCGTCGCCAAGTCAGTGCCGCAGAAGGGGGGTTAGCCCAAGCCCGGACGACTAGTTTCAACCCTGACATCCGCAATGCCCAGTTAAGTGCCTTAAAACAACAACTGAATGTGGCTCGTTCTCAACTGGCAGCGGCTCAAGATGAAGTACAGAATGCAATGGCGGCTCAGCAGCAAATTCAAGCGCAGTTGGCTTATTTGAATATTCCTAGCCCGATTGATGGCGTCGTTCTCACCCGCAGTGTGGAACCGGGGCAGGTGGTGGCTATGGGCAAGACCCTCCTTACGGTGATTAACCCCAATCAAGTGTATCTACGGGGCTATATCCCAGGGGGGGAGATTGGCAAGGTTAAGATTGGACAATCTGCACGAGTGTTTTTAGATTCGGCACCCGACCGACCCATTCCTGCCCAAGTAGCTGCGGTGGATACCCAGGCATCCTTTACCCCCGAAAATATCTACTTCCGAGAAGATCGAGTTCGGCAAGTGTTTGG
>JAYKHH010000581.1:0-3633 GCA_035285265.1 Leptolyngbyaceae cyanobacterium
CTTCTGTTCTGGTACCTGCTAGCCCAAGGCATGGAAAATGCCTCGATTATTCCCATGCCACCCGACTATGAGATGTCTGCGATGGCGGAAGAGGTCTTTGACGACATTAAGGAACTAGAATTTCAGCAGCAAATTACATTTCTACGGGATCTGGTTTCCCCCATGGGGATAGATCCCACGCTCCTTGATTATGAGGAAGCTATCGAACTGTAATCTTCATTCGGTTTACGCAAGGTTATCGCTTTTATAGGTTATCGCTTTTACAGGTTATAGCTTTTACAAAGCTGTTGAATGAACTATGATTGAGCGGTCATGGTGGCATGGAAATGCTGCTATGACCGCTTTTTGGTTTTTAAGGCAAGCAATCAGCTAGTATGCAACTGTCCTAATATGCGACTTTCTCAAGGTCACCTGAATGTCTTAGACACCTGCCCCCGAAAGTTTCAATATACTTACCTTGATCAATTGGGAGGACTAACCACCCCAGAACAGCAAACCCGCCTTGCCTGGGGAAGTCGCTTTCACTTGCTGGTACAACAACGGGAATTAGGATTGCCGATAGAACCTCTAATTCAAGCAGATGAAGAACTTCAGGCTTGTTTTACAGCTTTTGTGGAGGGGGCAACCGAAGTCTTTCAAGGCCCGTGGTTAGCCCGTCATAGTGAACATCCGCGATCGCTGGAATTTCAAGGCCATGGGTTGACCGTGGTTTACGATTTGCTGCTGTTGTCTGAGACACAGGCTGACATTTTGGATTGGAAAACCTATGCCCGCCCTCAAACCCCGCGTTGGTTAGCTCAAAATTGGCAGACTCGCCTTTATCCTTACTTATTAGCTGAAACCAGTCATTACTTGCCTGAACAAATTTCCATGACCTATTGGTTTGTACAACCATTTGTACGACATCAAGAGGAGCAGGCTATTAGCCCTACAAAGCTGAAGTTTTCCTACAGTGACACGTTGCATCAGGAAATTCACCAACGCCTAACTGAATTAGCGGAACAGGTTACCGAATGGTTGCAGGCTTACCAGGCAGGCAACTTTTTTCCCCAGATCCCAGAAACAGCAGGACATTGCCAAACCTGTCCCTTTGTAATTCGATGCGATCGCCATTCAGACGAGGAGCGATCGCCCTCGATCGAGCGTTGGCTGTCCAATATGGCTGAAATTGAGGAAGTTCCGTTGTAGGGTCTGAGTGTTGGTTATGGGACTCCCTCGGTTTTCACAGGTAACGGATCCAGGTTGGTTGGTTCGGCAACCCAAGAACCTCCGTATGTTTACGCTGGGCCGTGCCAACACCTAGCAGACTTATAAAATTTGTGATAAATCTGAGCAGTATTACGGCAAAATGAGTCAAAACTAGTACGGCATGACATAAATTTCTTAATTCAGTTTTTTAATCATGCTAGGGGACTTGGCAGTGCCCTCCCCCTCCAAGGGTGGGTCAAAGGATTTCTAGTTCTACTAGTCATAGAACCTTGAAACAAGCTGAATTAGAGTAAAAATCAACCCCAACCAGTTGCAAATGTGATACCAAAGGGTAAACTACTCACAATCCCTTTCAGGATTGTTATAGAACGTCTAGGGTGCAATTCAGGAATCTGCCATTTATTTCATGAGAATCAGAGGTATAACCCATGCGCGAGCCTAGCGCGAGGACCGCTTCATCCAGTAAGGGATTAACCCGTCGCCAACGTCATCATAAGCAGAAGCAGCAGACACAACAGCAGTCAGCTCAGCGAACCACTTCGTCGCGCGAAGCACTATCGTTGACCCCTGTTGATCCATCTGAGGTGATTTCGCTACGGGTGCCTCCAGCCCCCACTGAACAACCCTCTGCTCCATTCATCTCTGATACTGCAGCATCAGCAAATCCGTCGGCTGCCAGCTCTACAACTGCTAGCCCTGCAACTGCCAGCCCTACGACTGCAACTGTCATATCTCTGAAACGCTCGGAAACCACCCCGCCTTCCAAGGTTTCTAAGTTATCGCAACCGACTCGTTCAGAACCGGCAAAGCTAGAGCCGTCAGCAGCTAGAAGGCAGAGACCCACTAGGCTCAGTACTGTTGCCCGGAGACCCATGGCTCAATCCCGCAGCTTGCCTATGGGTTTGAGGGCAGTATCTTCTCCCCAGCAGGCCAAAAAAGGGCAACGTTCACAGATGAAACGTCCTGCCTCAGTGATGTTGTATCTGGTACGTTTGTTGATCCTGGGTGTAGGGATTGGGGTGATGGCAGGCACTCTTTTATCCTCTTGGGATCCTACGAGTCATTCTCTGGATAGCTCTTCAAAGAAAGCAACTCAATCCAAGGCTGTGCAAGCAGCGTCTACTCCGGCAGATCCCAGCGCACCCCTTCCCTTAAGTCAGCTTAAATTAGGTCAGCCAATGACCTCCCTCGCTACGGAAGTACAGGCACTGGCTGCTAAAAACACGGTTCTGCTGCCGGGAGTCTTTTTTATGGATGGAGACACGGGTAATTATCTAGACATTAATGGAACCTCCACCTTTGCGGCTGCCAGCATGATTAAAGTTCCTATTCTGGTCGCTTTTTTCCAGGATGTGGATGCAGGTAAAATTCGTCTCGATGAGAAACTGACCATGCGGGCTGACCTGATAGCGTCTGGTTCAGGCGCGATGCAGTATCAATCTCCTGGTACTCAGTATACTGCCCTAGAAACGGCTACGCAGATGATTGTGATTAGCGACAATACGGCTACGAATATGCTGATTGCCCGCATGGGGGGACAAGATGCTTTGAATCAACGCTTCCAGGCATGGGGGTTGACCAGCACGGTAATTCGGAATGCGTTGCCTGATTTAGAGGGGACGAATACTAACAGTCCTAAGGACTTAGCTACATTGATGTATGGAGTGGGTCAAGGAGAGTTGGTTTCTCTGAAATCCCGCGATCGCCTCCTACATATCATGCGTCAAACGGTAACGGACACGTTACTCCCTAGAGGCTTGGGGAAAGGTGCAACCATTTCCCATAAGACCGGGGATATTGGCTCTCTGGTCGGGGATGTGGGTTTAGTTGATATGCCCAATGGTAAGCGCTACGTGGCAGTCGCAATGGTTAAGCGTCCCCACAATGACGATCGCGCCCAAGAACTGATTCGTCAAATCTCTAAGGCTGCTTACAAATATCTCAACCGTCCTACTCCTGCCCCGGCAACTACCCCGGAGCCCAGCCCCTCTCCATCTCCAACGCCTGTAGTTCGCCCTCCTGCCTAGAGAAGCTAAAAATTCAGGTCTTTGGTAGGGGCGCAAGCTTTGCGCCCTCTTGGATAGTCTCAATCGGGGTGCAAGTTTTGCTCCCTCCTGCGATCGCTGCTTCCTAGGGTGACAGCAGCGATCGCGGTTGTCAATCTGCGTTACTGTAAGCTTTGATTGACCAAAATTTGACCCTTGTGCAACCCCTAGACCCTACTTCCCAGATTCCAGAAACCAAGCAGGTTCGGTATCGATCAGAAATTAATCGGCTCTCGGCTGAAGACCGATCTGCCCATGATTGGTATCGCTTTGTGCTGTCCTATCCCCCGCATCTGGTGCGGGATTACCTGCAACGGTTTGGCATGGATCACACCCATCGGGTGCTAGATCCATTTTGTGGCACGGGAACCACCTTGGT
>JAYKHH010000582.1:0-5855 GCA_035285265.1 Leptolyngbyaceae cyanobacterium
TAGCTTCCACCGCTAGGGAAACCAAAGAACATGAGCTGCGGAAGACTGTTGTGATTTGCTTAAGCCCCGTTCCTGCTAGGTCTCTAAAAGTAATCCTTGAGTATTTTGTTCCAGGGGCACGGTGGACACCCGCCTATGTCTGCCGTTTGGATAGTCGCGCCAACACTGCGGCGATCGCCGTTCGTGCTCTGATCTGTCAACGCACCGGAGAAGATTGGTCAGGAGTTCGCTTGGAACTGTCTACTGCAGAACCCCTAGCCTGGTGTGAACTGCCAGAATTGCCTTCCCTGCGGTTAGGACGTGTTCAAGCAGTGCCCCAAAAATCGGGTTGGCGTAGCCCTCCAGTGGGGGCTGAAAGCCTCTTTGAAGATTTTGATCAACAACAAACGACTGCTAAGGCAGCTTTAATCCAATCGCCTGACCTCTCAACAGTAAGAGTATCATCGGTCAGCATCTCACCCCTACCACCCCTAGAAAGCAACTTCCCCCAAGCTCAAACCGCTGACCTGCCAGCACCAGAACAATATTTCGGAACAGGAGCTATGTCCATCGAAAAGCGAGGGCGAGGTACCAGTATCCAGATAGAGAATGATGAATTTGCCGATTTAGATGCCCTCCTCGGTAGTGCGCCTGGGGGATTGCGAGATCAAGCCCAAGCCATGCCACCGCCTGCACCGGCAGCTTATGCACCTGGGTCATTCGTGAGGGGTCGAGCCGCTAGTCCTAGCAAGGGGGTCGCTCAAGCGAAGCGGGAAAGCCGTCGGGAAGAAGCGCCAGCCGTAGAAATGGAATTCCAGGTTCAAGAGACGATTACAGAACGATTGGCCTACGGTTTGATGCGGTTGGGCGCTGCCGAAAACCGGGATCAACGGGGTAAACTGGCGATCGCCCCCCAGCGCAATCTCTACATCGAAAGCCTCCAACATTTAAATGTAACAATCCAGTTTGATGTACTGAGCGTTGTCCAACTTGCCGTTTCTAACGCCCAAAGTTGTCTTTCTACGAGCCTGCCCCCTGGCAGCATTAACGTCCGTACTGTGGCTGGTTCCTTTGACTATGCCTACCGTGCCGATGGTCGAGTCGATGTTCCCTCCGATGGGCAATTTCATAGCATTGCCCTGACGAGCCAAAGTACCGATGTAAACTTGCGTTATGTTGTCGTGCCCCGCGAAGATACCAACGTCTTTCGGATTGCTCAACTTCGCAATCCCCTGCAAGCCCCTCTCCTGGCCGGATCTACCGATGTCTACGTGGATGGGGAATACATCCTATCGACGATGATTACCACCGTACCACCGCAAGGACAAATGGAGCTAGGGCTAGGAGTTGAGCAGGGAATCAAAGTAGCCCGCAATATTTCCTATCAAGAAGCGCGTTCCGGTAAAATTCTGGTTGCCTTTAACGAACTCTGTCACCAGATCCAAATTGCGATCGCCAACAATCTGGGCAAACCGGCTCGATTAGAAGTGCGAGAGCGAGTCCCCATCCCCCAGGAAGGAGCCAAGGTGGATGTGCATATCGATCAAGTTTCCCCTGCCTGGGAAAAGTATGAACAAGTAGAACGGGAAGCGCCCATTCAAGGGGGATATCGCTGGCAGGTGCAGGTGCCTGCTGGTGAGCAAACCACCCTCTCGGCGCAGTACACGATTAAAACCTATGCCGATAGTGAAGTGATCGGTGGCAATCGGAGGGAAGCGTAAATGCAAGCACCATCCACTGAGATTCTTCAAACCCTGACCCTAGAAGCTCCCGTCACCCAAGTCACCCTCCTAGAAGATCGCGCTCAGGTGCGACGAGTGGGAAAAGTTGCCCTAACCCCCGGACTCTGGCGAATGCGGGTAGAGGCGGTGGCTCCCGTGCTCTCAGATAAATCCCTACGAGCTGAGTTTTGTGGCGAGGCGTTAGCGGCCCGGATTGATGATGTCCGAATGCGTCGTCAAATGGTGGTGAAGCAGTCAGAACAACCAGAAGCTATTCAAGGATTATGGGAAGAGTTGCGATCGCTCCGGCGCACCTTTAGCTACCTTACGGAAGATCGCCAGCATTTAGAATCCAACTTCGAGCAAATTAGCGACATCCTGGAAAAAGCTGTAGAGGAGCTACCTGTGGATGCTGCTTGGGGGCAACTGGATTCTGGAAATTGGCGAGAACATCTACAAACTCTATTCCAGCAGTTACGAGACTCAAGGGCTGACATCCTCAATAGCTATTACGCTCAAGAGCGTCTGTGTGAGCAGATCAATACCTTGGTGAACAGAATTGATGCCCTGCGTTGCCCGACTCAGGTTTACACTGCTGCCATCGAAACAGATGTCATGATTGCTCAGGCAGGCAACTACGAACTTGCCTTCGACTATGGGGTTCCCAATGCCCTGTGGCGACCTTGGCACCAAGCGCGACTGCTGCTGAACGAAACTCCCACTCTGTCCTTCCGAGTCGATGGGTGTGTCTGGCAACGGACGGGTGAGGACTGGAACCAGGTTGATTTGGTATTTTCGACTGCCCGCGCTTCCCTCGGAACTGAACCGCCCTTGTTGCAGGATGATGTCTTAAATATTCGCGAAAAATCTAAGCAAATTGTGGTGCAAGCCCGTGATCAAACGATTCAAACGGCAGGTTTAGGGAGCGATCGCTCCCCTGGCACTCTCGAACTACCGGGTGTAGACGACGGCGGTGAAGTCCGCATTCTTCGCTCTGCCACCAAAGCCACCATTCCCGCCGATGGTCGCCCCTATCGCGTGCCTTTATTCTCCTTCGAGACCCCGCCGGCTCAAGTGGAGTACCTCTTGATGCCAGAGCTATCCTGTCAAGTTGTGCTTAAGAGCGAACAGGTGAACCTAGCGGCCTTTCCGATCCTGGCAGGGCCAGTCGATCTGATCCGCTCCTCAGAATTTGTCGGTCGTACGTCTCTGGGGTTTATTGCCCCCCAGGAAAAGTTTGCCCTCGGCTGGGGACCGGAGGCCACTATGCGCGTCCAACGCACCCAAACCCAAAAGAAAGAAGAAAATCATCTCACCCGCTGGCAAACCCTAACTAAGACGACTCAGTTGTTTCTCTCCAACATCGGCGCAGAGCCAAGAATGGTTAAAACCATCGAGCGAGTGCCCATTTCGGAACTAGAGCAGGTCAAAGTTGAGGTGATTACAGACAAGACCACAGAGGCGAAACAACCGGATCAAAACGGCTTTTGCACTTGGAACCTGACCCTACCACCCTATTCTCAACAATCTGTGCAGTTGGTCTATAAAATCTCCTCGGCCCCAGAAGTCCAAGGGCTGTAGCTAAATACTAGCTGGGTCAATGTTTAGCTCCCGTAGTTTGGCGGCCAAACGATCCGCTGTTTCTTCCGGGGTGGGTACCAGTTGTCCTTCCGGTGTAAAGAAACGCAAAAGTCCCTGATCAAGTCCCAGATATAAACCAAGCTGCTGACTCCATAGATGTCCCTGCGAATTCGGATCTAGGGGAAGGTACTGACCATCTACGAGATGGAAACCCGCGAATTCTTGAGTTTCTGGATCAAACCAAAAATAGTCGGGGGTACGGAAGATATCTTGATAGAGCTTTTTCTTTAGACCTTTGTCGGTACTCGCTGTAGACTCTGAAAGAATTTCCAGAATCACGTTAGGATACTTGCCCTCTTCTTCCCAAACCACCCAACTTTTGCGAGTCTTGCGTTCAGTATCCAAAACCACAAAAAAATCTGGCCCCCGGAAATCTTCTGATTTCCGTTGACGAGGGCTGTAGTAGATACTCAGGTTTCCTGCTGCATAGAAATCCTTTTTATCTCGCCATAACCATTTGAGGCATTTGAGTAAGAGCATAATCTGCTCTAGATGTAGTTCTGTTTCCAAGGGGGGTTCGTCGCTATATAAGTCACCGGGTGGGAAAATAACGCCTTCCACAATATTTGAGGGAGCGTCCAATTCTTTAGCAAGGGTCATGGTGGAAAGGCCCGCATCAAGGAGGGATAGGTCTAGTTTATCGCTGCTCTAGAGAACCCGAACGAGATTGAGAATCTACTGAAGTTTCGATCTAGAGGATGGGTCTGGAGTTGAGAAACCACAGACTTCTCCTAGGGTGTAAAGCGGTCTGCCTTTAACTTCCTCATAGATCCGCCCAATGTATTCGCCCAGAATGCCAATGCACACCAGTTGCACGGCCCCAATAAAGAACACTGCCACCGCAATGGTTGCATAGCCCGTCAGGGGCGAGTGGGGGGAGACAAAACGCCAGTAGAGCACTAACCCTGCCATGATCAGGGCGATCGCTGCCGTCAGTAATCCCATATAAGTTGAGATCCGCAAGGGCACCTTAGAAAAAGAAACCAACCCATTGACTGCCAAACCCCAGGATTTACGGAACGTATACTTCACATCTCCAGCAAAGCGAGGGTCACGCTCAAAATGGATGGCAACTTGTCGAAACCCAACCCAAGAGCGAAGACCGCGCACATAGCGATTGCGCTCTGGCATTTGATTCAAGACATCTACCACCTGGCGATCCATCAGGCAAAAATCCCCCGTATCGGTGGGGATATCAACATCTGCTAGCCGTTTGAGTAAGCGATAAAAAACATGGGCGGTCAGCCGCTTAAACCAAAATTCCTTGTGGCGTTGGGTGCGTTGAGCATAGACCACCTGGTAGCCCTGCCGCCATTTTTCCACCATATCGGGAATCAACTCTGGAGGGTCTTGTAAATCTGCATCTAGGATCACCACCACCTGTCCGCGTACAAAATTGAGTCCCGCAGTGACAGCAATCTGATGCCCAAAGTTACGGGCCAAACTCAAATAGCAGACCCTAGCATCTTTTTGGTGCAACTCCCGCATCAAATGTAGAGAAGCATCTTGACTACCATCATTAATCAAAACCAGTTCGGCTGGGGCATCCATCCGATCCATGACGGCACTAACTCGGCGATACAGTTCCGGCAGCGTCGCTTCTTCGTTGTAAATCGGGACAATCAAGGAGTACTTAGGGAGCATGAAATTGTAGAGTGAAGGCGAAAATCGTTAGGCTCTGCGACTCAGGTAGATTAAACCACCGTCCCAGTTTAGCCTGTAGCGTCACCCCAGCAGGTGCAAAGCCGATTCCAGCATCCCTAGTACTGAGCACCGTTTATTTTCATTTGCAATGGGGAATGGCACCTGAGAAGTGTGCCAGATTTTATATAAACAATCGAGACACCGGACAGCTAAATGCTGGTAGAAGCGGTGAGGTCACTTCATCCCCCTCCAAGAGCGTTGCCATCAGCTTTAGCGTTACCTTTTGCCGTCGATACACCTCGACCTGTTTTAGTCGCCAATCTAGAATCCAATATTCCTGAACCCCTCGTTCTGCATAGAGCTTGAGTTTGGTTTCGCGATCGCGCCGTTCATTCTCACTGCCAGGGGAAAGCACTTCGATAATCAGTTCCGGCGCAATGGTCAGATGCCCCGCTTCATCCAGGGCGATCGCCAACCGTTCTTGGCTAATCCACACCAAATCGGGAATGACGTTATCCGCTTCGCTAAAAATCACCCCAGGAGCCTGTACAGTTTCACCGAGACCGGTATTGACTGACCAGTTTCTTAATTCCGCCGCTGTGTTAGTGGTAGCTCGCTGATGTCCCCAGTGGGGTGCTCTGGTCACGAGAAGTGCTCCATTGATGATTTCGTAGCGGTTGCTGCTTTCAGGCAATAATTCCAGGTCGGAGGTTGTCCAGCGAATTCGCTCGTCGGTGATCGTGGGGTTCATATCGCCTCCAGTGGGGGATATCTTCATTGTAGCGATCGCTTCTATTTTTAAAAGACTGTGCGATCGCTAAAGCTTAGTTTGAAAGTCTATTCCTTCAGTTAAGCCAAAAGAAGCAAGGT